>JAGBXG010000371.1 GCA_017629415.1 Pseudomonadota bacterium
TGTGTTTTGTCGCCTGTTGTTCAGGTTTGCCGCGCGATTGAGAATTCTAACGAGACATGTTCTGATCAAATAGATAATCCAACGAGCGATAATTTGCCGAAAGGTATGCAGAATGTCACAAACGGGCTGACGGATTGTCAGGATCCGTCATGTTTTAAGAATCCGCGCGTGACGGTTTGTGCTGAGCAGGCGCCGAAGTGGGAATTTGGGGCTGAGTGCAGTGATAATATCGATAATGACGGGGATACTTTGGCCGATTGTATAGATCCGGATTGTCTGCATGCCGGCGGTATTTGTGAACTTGGCCAAGTAAAACGTATTTTGTTTGATAATGCGCATCATCAGATTGCCGGTTCTGCCGACTGGATTATCGATGTGACAGGCCGTCATCCTTACCCTTCTAAACCTGCGGCTGAAAATGATTGGCAGGGTTCGCTGTCGAGCTGGGGAAAAGATTTAATAGATAGCGGAAGATATGTTTTAGAAACTTTGATTCAAAATCGTGAATTTTCCTATCAAAAAATGGGAGCAATTCAGGATTTGAGTCAATATCATGTTGTCATTTCTGTAGAACCAAGTGCTAAATATACATTAGAAGAGAGTCAGGCTTTATATCAATATGTTCAGAATGGCGGAGGTTTGATACTGTTTGCCGATCATAAGGGCGCCGATCGCGATGGTAATAATGTTGATGCGGTCGATGCGATCAATGATTTGCTCAAAAATATATCTTTAAATGGCGATATTTCTAACAATCCGTTTGGATTTTCTGTGGCCGAGAACAGCAGCATGAATAATGATACTGCCGTTCCGGCTTCCGGGCAGGCCGAACATCCTATCATTAAGGGTTTGAATGGTACGGTTGGGCAGATTGGGACTTATGCCGGCACTGTTTTCAATATTCACGGCAATAATGCGGTGGCTGTTTTGACGACCCAATCCGGCGGTTTGGCTTATGTCGTGGTTGCGAACGTGGGACAGGGGCGCGTTGTGGTCATCGGCGATTCTTCTATCGCAGGGGATGCGACCCAAATGCTCGGGCTGCCTAATGAACACGATGCCTATCATCAAACATCGTTCGATAATAAAATCTTTTTGAACAATATTGTAGATTGGGCGGCAGGTTTAAATGTTTTATAGTTCATGACATTATCGTCGATAGTGACAAGAAAAATCGATTCCATGAATATCAAAACCTGATGTGTTTTAACGCATAGATTCAAATGAAAAAGGCAGCTAATAAGCTGCCTTTTTGGGTAAATGGATAAGATGTTTATATAAAATCGTAATTTGTATTTATTTTGAATTCAAATATTTTTTTCTGATGAAGTGCAAATGAAATTGTTGGAAAAAATATTCTATGATTCAAATCCGAGTTCTGATAATGCCTGAAGTGTTTCACAAAGCGGTAATCCTACAACATTGGTGTATGAACCTTCGATGCGTTCCACAAAACCTGCGGCACCGCTTTGGATGCCATAAGCTCCGGCTTTGTCCATGGGTTCGCCGGTTTGAATATAACGCTGAATCGTTTTTTCGCTCAGATGGGCAAAAAAAACGCGAGTTTCGGTGACAAAATGCCGGATTTGATGGGTATGAGCAGCGACAATGCATACCCCGGTTATGACCGAATGACTCCGGCCGCTTAAGTTGCTCAGCATGGCGTGGGCTTGAGTGGCATTACTTGGTTTCCCTAAAATTTGATTATCTGCCACAACAATCGTGTCAGCAGCGATGATATAACGTGGTTCATCATCATGGGGCACGGGAATGGCTGCTGCTTTTTGCTGGGCCATGCGCATGACATAATTTTGGGGCGTTTCATGGGGGGCATGGCTTTCATCAATGTCAGCGATTTGAATGACTGGCTTAAGACCGGCACTTTCAAGCAGCATTTTTCTTCGCGGTGAGGCACTGGCAAGTATTAACATGGGTATCGGTATCCTTTATGAGAAAATGATCGTCCGCCAAGCTTCGGTCAGCCGTTCCAAACTCCAAGCCGCATTGGCAGGACTGGAAGAAGGCAAGAGTAATGCCTGGCGCCCCGTTTGGGCAAATGTGTATTTTTTATAATATTTTTCAGCTGTTTTGCCATTCACACATATCTTTTTTATCGGACATTGAGACAAAATGGGACTCAAATCATTCACTGTGACATCGCGCATCGTACTATCTGCCGAGCCCTCGATATTGCAGGATGCTACGACATCCCAAACCGCAATGTGATTGGACAGCAAGAGCTGTTTTTTCTGTTCAATTGTCTGCGGTACATCAGCTTCGAAAAGATTCGCCATAATGCGCCAAAATCTGTTCTGCGGATGGCCGTAAAAAAATGCCATCTCACGAGATTTGACAGATGGAAAACTGCCCAAAATCAAAATGTTCGATTTCTGAGGCAAAAATACAGGCGGTATCGGGTGTTCAATAGGCATATCTTTGAGTTTGAATTTGAGTTTGAGTTTTATTGGGGCTCCGCCCCAAACCCGGCCAAAGGGGCTGAGCCCCTTTGGAATCCCGCAA
>JAGBXG010000372.1 GCA_017629415.1 Pseudomonadota bacterium
CCAAGGGGCTAAGCCCCTTGGAACCCACAATGGGGACTTACGTTTTTTGTAAGTGAAACCATTCGTGAATGCTAACGTTTTTTGACGCACATTCAACGCACCTGTTTTCTAAAAACATAAAAAGCCGCTCAAGATAACGTGATCTCAAGCGGCTTCAGACGCATCGAATTGCAATGCGCTTTATTTAACGGCGTCTTCGTCTTTTACTTCGTCTTTTTCGTCTTTTACTTCAGTTTTTTCGTCTTTTTCTTCAGAGTTTTCGGCAGTGATTTCCGCTTTTTTCGCCTCATCTTCATCATATTTCTTGTGGTTGATGATCATGTCGAGTACGAGGAAAATGACACCGCAAGTGACGAAAACATCAGCAATGTTAAATGTTGGCCAATAATAAACATCTTTGTAATGCCATGAGATGAAGTCGATCACATAACCATATTGGAAGCGGTCAATGATATTGCCAACGGCACCGCCTAAAACACAGCCTAAAGCCAAAATCAGCGGTTTTTGCTTACGCCAGTCACTGAATCCGATAAACACCAGAATGAGAATGACTGCTAAGATGCCTGTAATTCCGAAGAAATATTTGCGAAAATCAGGACTTTGATCCGCCAAAAAACTGAATGCAGCCCCCGGATTTCGGGCGTATTGATAATCATAATAGCCATCAATCACTGTTATCGTTGTATATCCCTGCTGAATTTGTTCGCCATTGGTAAGCTGATCCTGCGGCATCACACGCTGGCCATCTTTGGTCACAAATCCCATCATGCGCTTGATGTCGCCTTCATTATTCTTGGGATATTCTGCTTTCAGATAATCCTCAAGTGTCGTGGTGGGCGTTTCGATTTGAACCGTTTTGGTCACCGTGTGTTCGGGAAAACGTGGGGTCGAAAGATTGTTTTCTGCCCAAATTTTGGTCCACTGATCGAGGAAAACAGCGACAACGAGAATGATAACAACGATGAGAAACTTAAAATACTTATCTTTCATATGGAGGGCTGATGGTTAAAGTCAGAAAGTGAATGGAACAAAAGAAAACGATCAAAACCAAGGTTTAACGCAGTTTAACTCTCGTGCCGGAATTGTCCAGGATTTGAGAAATCAAAGGGTTTGGGGAGCGCAAAATCTTCTTGCCGAATATATTTGGGTTCAAGTGCTTCAAGCGGAATTTCAGGCGCATCATCGGCACCGTATTTTTCATGCACAAGATGAGCTAAAGCAGACGCACGAATCACAGCAGGACGAATGATCAGTTTGTCACAAAGTGCCTGTAATTTCTTCGTGTATGTTGGGAATGCCGGCCCGACACAAACCACAGTTTTGCCAGCAAAGGCATGCTCCACATAAGCGACAAAATCTTCAGGCTTGAGTAAAAGCTCTTCAGATAAAGCTCGCATTTGGCCATTCTGGGTGTCATAAAAAGCCACATAAAGCTCACCGCGACGTGCATCAATCATGGCTGCAACAATGGCATCAGAGGGCAATGCATCTTTGGCTATCGCCTCAAGCGATGAAGCAGCATAAAGCGGTTTTTCAAGCGTCAGTGCCATCGATTTAAGCATGGCCATCGAAACACGTAAGCCCGTAAAGGCACCCGGCCCGCGAGACACGACAAATCTGTCAATGTCTTCAAGCTTAAGCTGACAATGCTTTAACGCAGCATCGACAAGCGAAAGCAACCCCGGACCTTCTTTGGTCTGAGGACGAATTTGAGCTTCAAAAAGCACATCATGATCACGTGTAATGGCAAGCGCTTGAGGTGGTGTGGCGGTATCAAGTGAAAGATAAAGCATAGTTTTTAACTGGTTCTGGAAAATAAAGGTTTTGTGTTTTTGGGGGCCTCACCCCCCCTAAATCGCCTTTTGGCCTCACCCCCTAAATCCCCCTCTCCATTAGAGATGGGGACTTGACCTCTCTATCGCCCTTCGGGCGGTCTCTCCATAAATGGAGAGAATGTTGATTCGCTACGCTCATCGAAGCGAACCCGAGTCTGCCGCAAAATGACGGCAAAAAGCTGTAGAAAATACGAATTGTTTAACCCACAAAAAACGTAAGTCCTCATTGCGGGTTCCAAGGGGCTTAGCCCCTTGGTGGGGTTTGGGGCGAAGCCCCAAGAAAACATCCCCAAAATTAGACAGCGGCTTTAATGATGGCTGCGAAATCATCGGCTTTGAGGGATGCACCACCGACGA
>JAGBXG010000373.1 GCA_017629415.1 Pseudomonadota bacterium
GACGACTTTTTTCTTGCGATGTGAGGCCGCCAGGGGACAGGTGTATGCCCGTGTGGGTGTGCAGAGCCTCAGGTGGCGGTCGGACGGCGGGGGAGGGGGAACCCAATGGATATTGGGGGCGCAGTGCGCATTGGAAAACAACATGAACCACTTTGAAAACAATACGTTCCACATTGAAAACAATACAGTCCGCTTTGGGAACAACATGGATATTGGGCGCGCAGTGCGCAAAAACTCATGCGAAATGAGTTTCTACAGCTTGGCATCTCTACACCACTCAATCCTCAAGCGGATTGATTTTTTCAGGCAATGGCGAGGAAGATGACGGTTCAGGAACTGTTTTAAGATTTTCTATACCCGGTATGCTAACTACAGATGGTTTCAGCCCAAGCTTCTTTTCCTGAAGCTGTACAGCTTTTAAACTAAAGTTCAAAGCATCGCGTTGCGTACCTTTATATTTAAAAACTTTAACGCCAAAGACACTGCATTGACGTCCATCGCGCCAAAATGTCCAATGAATATAAGATTTTCCATTTGGGGAACGCATTTCTGCCGGCGGCGGCATTTTGGGAGATGCATTCCAGGCCACATGAATGGCTTCATTATCATAATCCGTAATGCCACTGGAACGCACCATGCGGACATCAGACACATTCCCCAAGCTGTCGAGTGTTATTTCAAGGACAGCTTCGAGATCAGAACTGTTTAAACGCGAACCTGGCTGCCGATATATTGTATCGAGTCGAAGTAAATAACCATGCGCCCACAACGGATGAATTTCTTTGTGCATCAAGGCCAGATACTCGGCAACATCCTTTTGATGTGACAAGGAATTTCCCTGCTGTCCAGGTCCAATGACAGGTCCTTGTGCATAAGCTGCTTCATATCGGCGTTTAGATTCGGCAGCTGCAGCCACAAATTTATTCGTATCACGTTCTGCAAACGTTTGAGCAGCCGTCTGGGCAGATGCTTCCAATAATGACGGTGCAAAATTCAAAGGCGAAAGCCGTAAATGTTCTGGCGATACTGCCACATGAGATGGCGCCTCAGTTACAGCTTCAGCCGGCGGCAATGGTGATGCAGCCTCTTGAATCGGTAATTTTGGTGTTTCTCTAGGTTGTTCCTTGGGCTTAGACGGTTCTTGTGATTTTGGTTGAGTTTTGGGCGGTTCTTTGACAGCTTTGGGCGTCACTTTTTGCGGCATTTTCTGCGGCTTATCCGGCATTGAAGCTGCCGCCGGTTCTTCATTCGCCAACGGTTTTTGAGGATCGTACATCGAAGCAGTCATCACCTCGTGTTTTTTATGCGCAACTTCAAATCGAGCACGAAAAACACCACCAGCTTTACCATCCCCCGTTGGAAATATCCCCTTAAACTCCCCATCTAAAACACGTGGTTCTAGGATAACCCCATCTGATCCATCTAAACCATCTAAGATTTCGATTTCATAAATCCCTGGCTCTGATACAGCACCAAACTGAAGTCCAAACTGTCGTTTAGGATGCAGATGACTTTCAGAAACCAAAGTCCGCATTCCATTTGCTTCAAGTTTATACAGTTTGGCTGCCTGTGGATTGACAATTTCAGGTTTAGAAGCAAAAAAAATAGCAGCTTCTAAAGCCTGCGCTGGCATCAGTTCAATCGTTTCCCCGGGCATGGGCACCATGCCAGAAATGGACACGAGGTCATCTGGCATTAATTTCCAGGCCAAAATGCCAACAAGAGCAGCGTGGACCAATACCGCAAGTATCCAAGCGGCTGTCCATCGTCTAAATTTGCCCGTGTCGGTCTGCATCTGTCATCAAAGCCTTGCCTTCGAAGCAATTTTTTTAATCTCTTCAGCCGTCCAATGCTTCCCCTGATTCACGCCAGGACAAGTTCGGCCCACATCATCCCATTCTTCTCGACTTTCAAGATTGCACCGCCAAAACGGGAAATCACGACACTGCGATGGACGAAATTCATAAACCGTGCATCCTTTACCTTTTTCAAAAAAGATGCATCGTCCATCATCAAAATCGTCGCGCGCAGTATAAGAATCCCGATAAGGCCACATATAATCGCGAATAATATCCTCGCGAGTCAGACCACGCGTTTCTTTCAAATGCTCGACAAGCGCATTAAATTCCGTTGGATTAAAATAAACAATCCCAGGTTCACCGCAGCAGCAACGGCCACACTGTTTGCACGTAAAATTCAGACCCTCTTTCCAAAAACTCATGACTTCACCGTATGGGCCAAGGCCAAAAATCCAACCCACTCCACGCCGGCTTCTTTCAGCGTATGAGCACAAGCCGAACCCGTTGCTCCAGTTGTCGTTACATCATCAATCAACAGAACGCGAGGGGCTTTGAAACCATATTTTACCTTAAATGCGCCATCCAAATTGTGCATGCGTTGTTCATGATCGAGCGAAGCCTGATGAGCTGTATGTCGAGTACGCATCAACACATCATCGCGAAAATCAGTCGGAATTTCAGCTTTTTCTAAGATCCGATGTAAACGCGATGCAAACGTCCAAACGGGATCAAAACCACGCTCGCGGAGTCTTTTCGGATGCGGCGGCACTGGAATCATACAAACATCTGCCGGAATAAATGCCCTCAATCTGTCCAAATGATCGGGCACAAACGACAGAATCGCTTTTTGAGCCGTATAATCCTCGTGATATTTCCACTTAGATATCATATTCTGAACCGCACCTTCATACTTAAACAAGGCCATAGCTGCATCAATTTGTGAAGGCAACTCAAGCTCAGGCGCACATTCAACTTGCGCACTGCACTCCAGGCAAAGCAAAGCCATCGGTTCTGCAAGCAAAATATGACAGGCTGCACAACGCGTCGGCCAAAGCAGATGTTTAAGCGCTTCAAGGGTTTGAATCATTTGTGGTACGGCTCATTCTTAAGAATCGTCATCGCTCGATAAATCTGTTCATAGACAAGAACCCGGGCGAGCTCGTGCGGAAATGTTAATGGCGAAAGACCAAACACCATGTTCGCGCGCTGGCGAAGGCACTCATGATGACCGTAAGCACCACCAATCACGAATGCCATATCCTGTGATTGTGCCATCAAACGACCGATAACCTCAGAAAACTGTACGCTGTTCATCAGTTTTCCGCGTTCATCCAGCACGAACAAATACGTTGAAGGCGCCACCAACTCCATCATTTGCCGCGATTCACGTTCACGAATCTGCATTTCATTAAGTTTAGGCGTTGCTTCAGATTTTAGCTCAATTTCCTGGATATTAACGTAATGTTTCAGGCGTTTGAGATATTCATCAGCGGCTGCGCGATAAGGCGCAAACCGCATTTTGCCAATGGCAATCACACTGGCTGCCATGACTAAAACATAGGCTCGTCGTAACTTTCATCCGTCAGACGAAGTTCCGCAGGGATTTCAACAGCAAGACGCGGCGCATCTTTCCAGAGGCCTTCGATATTATACTCGGAACGTTTGTGACCGTTAAATACGTGACAAATCACATCGCCGTAATCGAGCAAAACCCATTGTCCATTCGCCAAACCTTCATTGCTGATACACGTACGCATATCCACAACTTCGGTATCAATACCTGTCGCAACACCGTCCACATGACGATCACTGCGTCCCGAACAAACCACGAGAAAATCTGCATAATCACACTTGCCGCGAACATCAATAATCACCGGCTCAATGGCTTTTTTATCAATCGCTGCTTCAACTATTGCACGTGCAACCTGCTCACTCGTATAATCTTCCATCTTAAAACTCCAATTGGGAAACGAACCGGCGCGGAGACTGTACCGCGCACTTGATCCTACCATATATGATTTTACACAGAATGATGAATTTTTTATGCACCCCCCATACAGCCATAAACTGAGATAATTTGCTGCGCATTATATCTGCCTGACAGGGGGCAAAGCCCCCTGCGGTGCTTTTTGCGCGGCGTATGAAGCATTTTGGCGAAATAGGCGCGCAACGCAAGTCGTATGACGGCCCAAAAGGCCGGCATAGACGCGCACAAATACGCACCACCCCACTGCGAGCCCCCCCCCCGCAACGCCCCCAAATCTTCATACATAGAGACCTTTTCC
>JAGBXG010000374.1 GCA_017629415.1 Pseudomonadota bacterium
CGTCAGCTTCGTTGCTCCGCTCAGTCCCGTACCGTCAGCACCTGTCAAACTCACGAAAACGCCCATCTATTGTGGGATTCCAAAGGGGCTCAGCCCCTTTGGTGGGGTCTGGGGCAAAGCCCCGGCAGGGCGTGGGGCGGAGCCCCACAAAAAATAAAATTCAAAAACAACAAAAGGCTCGTGAAAACGAGCCTTTTGTTGTTGAGCTAACTTAAGGATTAGCCTTTGACGCCGCCTGCAGTGAGGCCGCCGACCAAGTGTTTCTGGAGGGCGAAGAAGAGCGCCATAATGGGGATGGACACGAGAATGGCGCCAGCAGCGAACAGCCCATAATCGGCGGATTGTGCGCCGACATATTGCTTGAGTGCGACTGGCAAAGTGTACATCGTTTCTTTATTCATGAGCGTTGCAGCGAGAATGAATTCGTTCCATGCTGTCATGAAAGAGAAGAGGGCTGTAATGGCGATAGCCGGACGGGCAAGGGGCAGAACGATTTTAACGAAAATCATCCAACGCGGTGCACCGTCCACGATGGCAGCTTCCTCGAGATCTTTGGGAATGGTGTCAAAATATCCTTTTAAGTTCCAGACGCAGAAAGGCAATGCCGATACGCTGTACACGAGAACGAGGCCGAGAATATTGTTGAGGAGTCCGAGTTCGCCGAGGAGGATGTAGAGGGGAATCGTCATGACGACGCCGGGGAACATCTGTGTCACGAGGAAGGCTTGAAGTCCCATTTCACGACCGATGAAGTTGAGGCGGCTGAAGCCGTAGGCGGCTGTACAGGCCAAAAGCACACCGATGAGCGTGGTGACGACTGAGACGATGACCGAGTTTTTCAGCTGATGGACGAACAGATAGTTGCCGTCCTGATCCTGGTTAAAAATGACTTGTTTGAAGTTATCGAGGGTGAATCCGACATCGGAAGAAACGCCGACACCGGCGACATCATTCGGTGTCAATGCCATCTGAACAACCCACAGAACGGGGTAGAGGACGAGGAGGCAGACGATGATAAGGATTGCATTGTACACGATCTGTTTAATGATCATGTCTTTCTTGTTGAGGCCGACGCTTTCTTCGACCCATTGTTTCTGTTTGCTCATGACTTTTTCACCTTGGCGGTATCGTCGGCGAGGACGAACTGGGTCAGTTTAGAGTAGAGAACGAGGATAACGAATACGAGCATGGCGTATGCGGCTGCATACCCATATTGATATTGACGTTCAAAGGCCCATTTATAGGCTTCGGTAACGAGGATTTCCGTCGAACCATCGGGGGAACCCTTGCTGACGAGGTAGATGATGTTAAATGCGTTGAATGTCCAGATGGAACCGAGCACGACGGAGGGCATGAGGGCTGGCTTGAGCAACGGGAATGTGACGTTGCGGAAGCGTTGCCATGCGCTGGCACCGTCGACGGCGGCGGCATCTTCAAGATCGCGAGGAATAGCTTGAAGGGCACCGAGGGTCACGACCATCATGAAGGGGAAACCGAGCCATGTATTTGTCGTCAAGTTGGCGGCAAATGACGTGAGGAATTCATTAAACCATTCGACGCGTTGCAACCCGAGTGTTGTCAGAAGGTTGTTGATGGCACCGAAGTTGTGGTCAAACATACCGCGCCAGATCAAAGCGGTGATGTAGTTTGGCATGGCCCAGGGCACGATGAGTAAAACGCGATAAATGCCTTTCAGCTTCAGCCATGGTTCGCGGAGCAACAGGGCCAGAGCCATACCGATGCCGACGTGAAGGGCAACGTTTGTAATCGTCCACAGAACCGTGACGACAAAGGTGAAATAAATCGACATGGAGTCAAGCGGTGAAGCCTGATCTGCAGAGAACAGACGGACGAAGTTGTCCAAACCGACATAAATGAACTGGCCGTTTTGATAGCTGAAGAACGACAGGAATGCGCCGACGATAAACGGCAAAAATACGAGCACGATCATGCCGATGACGGCAGGTGTGACGAAAAGTGCTGCAATCTTGTTGTCGGTATATTCAATATTCTTGGCTTTATGTTTATTCCAAGCCTTGATGCCGAAGACGCATGCGACAGCTAAAAGTCCGCAAACGATTGCGATAAGTGTAAGTGGGTTACCACCTGTAACGGGGGGAGGCTTGAGCATCGCGATGCGGCTTTGAGCTTCATTCAGTGCGGTGAGCGGTTCAACGAGAGAGTTGGCGCCCTGGATGCTTGCCATCCAAATAAACACGGGAATGGCGGCAATGAATGATGCAATGCATACGCCAATATGTGTGAGATGACGTTCGCGGGAGACAACGCTAGGGTTTGTTGCTTTGGCTAAGAAAATGAAGCCGCAGACGATGAGCGACAGGAACAGGAACAGCAGATACGGGGTTTCACCGCTTGGGCCGCCGTACAAGCTCTTCTGGAGGGCCTGCTGCATGGAACTCCACAAGGAACCCATCTCGGGGCGGTTGCTTGAGGGTACACCGTTATTGAGCTGTGCGAGGAAAGTCGGGGCAATGACTTTCATGAATTCTGCTTCAGGGCGTGTATCTTGCTGAAGCTGGTCATAAGCGGCCATATAAGCCACGAGCTGTTTGCCTTCGACGATGCGTTTATAAGCGCCTTCGCTGGCAATATATTTCATCAAGCTGATGGAGGCATCACGGCGTGCTTTCAGGGTTGCTGCAGCAGCTGGATCGGTAGCGGCAGCTTGGATTTCGTCTTCGGTATCATGGGCCAAATAAATGCCTTCTGCCGTAACATAAGGACCGGCGGGACGTCCGGTTTCATCGATGGTCGGCAAAACGGCGATGCCATAGTTCAATTCTTTCTTCAGCTCAGCCATGAACCAAGGTCCGTTAATGACCATGGCGGCATTGCCATCGTTAAACAAGGACTTAATGCGGGCACCATCAACGCCGGTGGGCATATATTGGCTCAGTTTCTTGGCATAATCAAAAGAGTTGGCAATTTCCTGGGTATTGACGCGGATATTGCCTTCAGCATCAAACAGTGTGCCGTTGTAACCGTTTAACCAGGCACTGTGGAAAAACAGGTTCGTGTTTTCATAGTCAAGCGCATTTTTCTGCTGAGCTTCGTTTGTATTGGCTTTCATGTACTCGAGCAATTCGCCGCTTGTCTTGGGCGGATTGGGGACGAGATCCTTGTTATAGAACAAGGCAACGCTCTTGTATGCCAAAGGAATGGCGTACATGCCGCCATTGTATTTCACAGCTTCAACTGTGACCGGATGATATTGCTGCAGTTCAGCGGCACTCAGATCTTTCGACAAATCGGCGACGATTTTATTGTCTGCCCAGTTGCCGATCGGGTCATGTGCGCGGATAAAGACATCGGGACCGGACCCGCGAGGCACTGCAGTGAAAACTTTGTTGTCGAAAGATTCGTCGGGAACGGCGAGGACTTTGACTTTGATATTCGGATTTTTAGCCTGGAAATCATTGACGACAGACTCGAGTGCTGCGCGTTCATTGTCACGATACGCGTGCCACAAGTCGAGGACGACTTCCTGAGCGTTGGCATGCAGCGGTAACATGCAAAACAGCGCCACAAAGCACTGAAGCACGCACCGTGCAAGGCGTGAAGGAAGCATATTCGGCATGATTATTCTCCCTTATCAGCCGGTTCTTCGGCTTTTGCTTCGTCAGGGGCATCTGCTTTTGCATCATCAGCTTTTGCATCATCAGCTTTATCAAGTTTGGCGGCCTTTTGAATCTCGTCATCGCTCTTTGTGCCATGTGCAATAGCTTTTTCCGTTTCGACATCGAACAGATGGATGGCGCTCATCGGAACATGAAGCTTAACACTTTCGCCGTCTTTATAGTTTTTAACTTTGTCGGCTTCGAGCACCGCGAGGAAGTGGAGGTCGCCCAATTTGAAGTGAACATGGCTTTCCCAGCCCAAGGTTTCGACGACATCGACGGTCACGGTCAAATCGCCAGATTTGTCGCCTTCTGCCAATACGACGTCTTGCGGACGCAGACCCAAAATGACTTTCTGGCCGTCTTTTACGCTCTTTGCCATTTCTTCATTCAGGACGATGCTGTTGGCTTCATCAATGATGACGCGCATTTTGCCGTTTTCTTCCTTACGCAAATTGCCGTTTTCTTCCTTAATTTCTGCGTTGATAAAGTTCATGGCGGGGCTGCCAATGAAACCGGCAACAAACTTATTATCCGTGCGTTGGAACAGCTCAAGCGGCGAGCCTACCTGTTGCAGATAACCGCCATTCAAAACGGCGATACGATCGGCCAGCGTCATGGCTTCGACCTGATCGTGGGTGACGTAAATGATTGTCGTCTTCATCTTTTTGTGCAACCGTCGAATTTCCACACGCATTTCATTGCGCAAATGGGCATCGAGGTTCGACAGCGGTTCGTCAAACAAAAATACGGAAGGATCTCGCACGATGGCACGGCCGATGGCTACGCGTTGACGCTGACCGCCTGAAAGCATCTTGGGCAGTTTGTCTAAATGCTCATCCAAGCCGAGCATCTTACTGGCTTCATTAACGCGTCTGTCGATCTCATCTTTCGGCATTTTGCGCACTTCAAGACCAAACGCCATATTGCGGCGGTTCGTCATGTGCGGATAAAGTGCGTAGCTCTGGAAAACCATCGCAATGTCGCGATCTTTCGGGTGAACATCGTTTACACGGCGGTCGCCGATATCCAGCGTGCCATCTGTAATCGATTCCAGACCTGCAATCGTACGTAAAAGCGTCGACTTTCCGCATCCGCTCGGTCCGACAAGCACCAAAAACTCGCCGTCACGGATATCGAGATCGATGCCCTTGAGCGTGGGTGCTTGATTGCCATAGCGTTTGACAATACCTCTTAATGTTAAACCGGCCATGCTATCTCCTCGTCAGTCATGGTTTGTGGGAAAAAGACATACATTCCGTTTCGCGCCTTATCTGGGCACAAAAAACCGCCTAAATTCTATACCTTATCGCTAAATCTCTCAATGAATCGTTCAAAAAATCGGGCATATATAATTAATGTAAGGAAGCTTTGTGAGAGAATATCATGTTTTTAGGGGAGGTCGCGCTATTTGCGTTGCAAATACGCGCTTTGTGCCGCGCTATTTGCGTTGCAAATACGCGCTGGCATGGTGGTGCCCAATATCCATTGGGCTCCCCCACCCCCGCCGCCGCCGCCATCCCTGCCCGGGTGCGCTGTGCGCACAAAACACAGCTATCCTCTGGTTCTCGCTTTTTGATTCAGAAAATCCTGAATCAAAAGCTGAGTTCCTGTCGTTATCAGCGGCACGAACCGAACCTGTGGGAGCTAGACTGTGTTTGCAGGTTCGAATCATCTCGAGTCTGCGCGCACCGGCTCCGCATGATATGACATCGGCATGATCTCGTCAGAGCATGTCGACAGCATGGGTATCTGAGTCAGAGGGACGGGCTGACGGCAGATACGAATCATGCGTTATGTGTGGGATTCCGCTTGATGCGGTCATCATCAAATCGTTAAGGGGATGCGCGAATGAAAAGCATGGCATTTATATGGGGTGTGGGGCAACGGTATTGTTGCCATCCCGTGTGATGCCAATGACAATGCGTTTGTGACGATTTTTTTTTAAAAAAATGAAATTAAGGTAAAAATATGGAGGCATTAAGGCTTTCAGAGATGCTGAAAGCTAATGGCTTCTTTGTGATGAAAGCCCAAAAATATGGGAAAACATGAATATCCTTCAAAAAATCATGGATATCTCGAAATATCTTTGGGATTTTGCATGTTCACACCATTTCATTCAGTTTAGAAATCAAGTGGGAGAGTACAAAAATGAAAAAATGGTCGATTTTATTTGCGATAGCTTCACTTCTCGTAGTGGCTGGCTGTGGCGATGATAATAACAATGGTAATGAAGAAAACCTGCCTCGTTGCGGAAATTGAATCATAGAATGCACTGAACAGTGTGATGATAGTAATCATTTAAACAATGATGGTTGTAATGATAAGTGTGAAATAGAAACATGTCCGATGATAAACAGTGCGTGCGACGGTTCTCAGATCGAAACCATGTGTTGTGATGGGGAAATCTATGCTTGCATGCATGATTTTTGGGTACCGACGGAATGTTATACAAAATGTTTTGCAGATGAATGTGATATAATCTGTACGGCCGAGACAGAACATTATCCTACTGGAGGATGTCAATATCGTTTCTCACCACAGTCTGTTTGTAATGATGGATTTATTTCTTTCCCATATACAAGCTCATCGAGTTGTGAGTTTTTACTCTCAATGTGCGGAAATAGTATTGTGGAAGAGATATATGAACAGTGTGATGATGGCAACACGGTTGATGGTGATGGTTGCAGTGCAACGTGTCGGTCAGAAACAAATGAACCTGAGCAGACGGAATGCCCGGTTGATGGCGGAAATTGTACTGAACTTTGGGAAAATATGTGCTGTAACGGCAAAGTGTTTTTCTGCGATATGGATAATAAATGGCATGCACAAACATGCTTGACAGGCACCGAATGTGATACCATTCATGCAGATTTTGGTGTGGGA
>JAGBXG010000375.1 GCA_017629415.1 Pseudomonadota bacterium
GTATTTCGCTTAAAAAGCGAAATAGCCGCGCAAGCGAAGCGTATGCCGGCCATCAGCCGGCATAGCGAAGCAGTTTCTAAAAAACATGAGTTGACGATTTCGATTTCAGCCAACTTGCTGACATTCGCCAACACCGACAATGCCAGGGGTATAAGATGTACAAATCTTTTCACCGCGGCCTTCGGGGGCGGCTTCGTCATAATAGAAGAACGTTGCCGGCAAGTTAGTGGCCACACCCCCCCTTGCTCCGAATCCTCCATCAAATTTTATGTTTGAACGGACAGGAAAAGTTATAGAATATCCACGTGTCAAAAGATGTGTCCTTTTGACACATGGATTGATGAGGAGAAAAGAATGAAAAGATTAAAAAATTCATCTGTAGTTTTTTGTATTCTTCAAGCTGTTTGTCTATACGCATGCGGCGAAGGACAAACGATTCAAGCAAATGATACATGCGATCCCGAATGTCTGGAGGGATATACTTGTTCCTATGGAACATGCATTTCTACAGAAGAAGAACCCGATGCTTTAGAATGCTCGCCCGAATGTCAACCTCATCAAACCTGTGAAAATGGCGTATGTATCGATATCGAACAGCCGCCTGTGGAACCGCTTGAAGCAGCAGTACTCGTTACACCACTCGAAGGTTTGGGCACTGTTCAAGGTATTGTGAATGCTCATTTCTCGGTTTCACTGGCCAGCAAACCCGAAAAAAATGTCGATATTCCCATCACCAGCACACGTACAGATGCCGGCACATTGAGTACAAATAAACTCGTATTCACTGCAGAAAACTGGAATATGCCGCAAACCGTAGAAATCCAGGCCGCTGAACAAAAACTCGACGATGCGCCGATTCAATATATGATTTCAGTCGGTCCTTCCCAAAGTGATGACCCTAATTATCACAATCTAGAAGCTTTTTCAGTTAAAGTCACCCACCATAACCAAGCCGAAGATACCAACGGCATCAAACCTCAGAGCTTGACTTTGGACAAAACCGAAGCCAATCTGTTTCTGCGCCAAGTAAAACCCAAGAATCCATCCGCGGCCACTGAAAACGCAGTGACGATTACGGCAACGCTTGACAGCGAAGCTACCGACCAAAATGTCTACTGGGAAGTCAAAAACATTACCGATGATGTCGATTATACCCAGCTCGTCAGTCTTTCATATGAAGATATCCACGAAGCCGTTGGAACAGCCAAAAAACTCAAGCTGACACGCCTGGAATATGATTTAAACGACACATCCTCGCGAGATAAAAAATTAGATAAAGCACGTACGCTCCAAGTGACAGCTTTCCATAACAGCGGCATCAAAGCCACGGCCACTGTTGAATTAAAACCTTATCTGTCCCCTGGTTTTTCCATTACATATCTGAAAAACAATATCCGTGACTTTAAACTCGTCAAACCCATTGCACAAGGCAATTTCGGCGACATGGCATGCCGCCACTATGACGAAGAAACCACGCGAGTATTCAATCAAGATATGATGCACGATTACGTCGAACCGATGATGTACAAACATACGGACGGCAAACTTTATCCCTCACGCGCCAGTGTCCTTGCCGCCGCGCGTTTCCTGGTAACGCAGTTCCCCTGGGATATTTCATACGCCGGACAAAATGATTTCAGAGAAACTAAACCCGAGGGCGCAACAGTGCCTTATACCCATTCCTCCTATATTTGGGCCAAAACCTATAATAGCAAGCAACCGGAAGCTGAAAATTATACATTATACGGTCTGAATTTGACGGATACAGGCTATAATCATCCTGCATTTACAGAAGCAGATATCATTGAAAAAGACGGCATTCCTTGGAACTGTTCATACCGGGAACTTTTTGGCCAGGATTTGGTCGATGACGAAGGCAAAGAACCCTACAACGGCTTGAGATGTACAGGTTTTGTCACTTGGGCTATGCGCAATGGACAATTTGGCCTTGCCGATGTCTATGCCGATACTTTTGGCCAAATTTTCAAAAAAGACAGTGCAGGCATCGTCACCTCCACGCGAGCTTATATGAACCCCGACACGTATGCCCATTTTAAAGGCGGAAAAAGTTATGGTCTCATTTATGCTGGATTTGATGAAGCTTATGAAAAACTCAATAAACTGACCGAATCCGACTTTGTTTATCTGACCGATTTGGATGCCAAAAACTCGAAGAAGATCAAAGCAGGCGATGTTTTATGGTATCTTGGTTACACGTGTGAAGAAGGCAAACAATGTCCGCAGGAATGCAAAAAAGGCGGCGGTCATTTTGCACTTGTCCTCGGTATTTCTTATGAAAAAGAACAAATTAAATATTTCTATGTGGCTGAAGCTGCATCTGCCGGCAATAAGCTTTCAGCAGTCACATTGGACGGCATGAAAAATTGGAACAAACCCAAGAAAGATGCCTGGGGTAAAACGTTTCAAAAAGGCGACACATGCCGTGAAC
>JAGBXG010000376.1 GCA_017629415.1 Pseudomonadota bacterium
CAATTAGTTGAACGCCTTCAACACCAGCCTCGACCATCGAGTTCACAGCATTGCCGCCACCGCCGCCAACGCCAATTACTTTTATGCACGCACCATTTCTGTATTTGTCCTGCCCGGCATCCAACTCCATCATCATCACCTCCCTGTATTCCTTGGACATCCTGTCCCATTCGTCGGCAAAGTCACAGCTAGACAATGCGCCCCCAAAGCCCCGTTTTTCATCATGAAAAACCGAACCCCGTGTCCCTGCAGCAAAATTCGCAAAAACACAAACTGAACAACGTAATAAAACATTGCAACGCACGAATTGTTCCACAAAGACAGTGAAATTTTCACATTTCACCATTGCGCTCTAAAAAGACTAAAGTGTTTTTTATACACGTGCAAGCCGTTTTTTGATCAAATTCATGCCATAAAAAGTTCAGCTGACCAGTCACCTTAAAACAGGCTTTGCATCGCTTGAAACACATGCTTCCCCCTTCCCCTTGACCATAAAGCCCCTCACGGAGTATAATCCAACAGGTTTTTTTAGGTCTTTATGCAAAAAGGGACAACGTATGAAATGGTTTTTAGGCGTATTTACAGTTCTCATGTTCCTAGCTGGCAGCACAGGCTGTGCACTTGGCCCCGAAGCGAACTCAGGAACTGATCAAGACCGTCTCGGCGCCATTGAAGTCAAAATCAACGACCTCGTGCTCGATCACGTCAGCTGCATTGATGGCGATAAAACAGACTGGAAATATTTTACCGTTCCCGCAGAAACTCCTGTATCCGTCACCTTCGCCTTTGACGAACCAAGCGCAGGCGGCACCATCGTCATCAGACAAGCCACCGGCGTCGAAACTCATAGACTCCAGTTCAAACCCGGAAGCCGAATGGTTCAGACATTCCATGCCGTCCCCGGACACTACTTCCTCGAAATTTTCTGCGAGGCATTTCAATCTGAATATACCATTGAGGTTTCACTGCCGCACTGATACGGCAGGATTTTCCAAGGTTTCATGAAATGCTAAAAACCAGCAAAGCTGGAACAGAAATATAAGGATTTTTCAAACATGGCCACTCGACTGTCTAGTGCTGCAAAAACAGACGTTGGACTCAAACGCACCAATAACGAAGATAACTTGATTCTCGTCCCCAGTCAGGGACTCTATGTCTTGGCCGATGGTATGGGCGGACACGCCTCTGGTCAAGTTGCCTCCACCATGTGCGTCAGCCACGTCGCCAAATTTATCTGTGAAACGGCCAAACAGCCAGGATTTGAATTCCCCTATAAAACGGCGCCTGACCTCAGCTTTGAAGCCAAATTGCTCGTCAATGCCATCAAATTTGCCAACGAACGCGTCTTTATTCAATCCTGTAAAGACCGCTCCATGGAAGGCATGGGCACAACAGTCACCGCCATTTTAAATGCGCCGCAAGGCCTTATTCTCGCGCATGTCGGCGACTCGCGCATTTATCGCGTCAGAAACGGGCAAATCAAACAAATGACAAGGGATCACTCCCTGCTCAATCACCTCCTCGACAAAGGCGAACTCAAACCCGAAGATGCCGCAAACTTCGCCAATAAAAATGTTATCCTCCGTGCCATCGGACTCAAAGATTACGTCGAAGTCGAAGTTCAAGAAGTCAAAAGAGAACAAGGCGACATCTATATGATGTGCTCTGATGGACTGAGCGATATCGTTTCGGACTCGCTCATCGCACAAGCCATCGCCAATAACGCCAAAAATCTGCCCGAAGCATGCAATGCTCTCATCAGCCTGGCACTCAAAGCCGGCGGAAAAGATAATGTCACCGTTGTCTGCGTTGGCATTGAACAAGAAGACGGCACACAATCACAACCTGCACCCGCCGTATCCCGAATGAATATGGCTCCCGTACAGCCAGGCATGATGCCGCCAGGCATGATGCCACCCAATATGCAGCAGCCAGGTATGATGCCACCAGGTATGATCCCACCCAATATGCAGCAGCCAGGCATGATGCCACCCAATATGCAAAATATGGGCGCAAGACCCATGAACATGCAGCAGAACCTCGGCAGAATGCCCATGAATCCTGCCGCTCAGTTCGCAAACGCTCCCAATATGGGCATGCCCCCCATGCAAAGACAAAATATGCCCATGCCCATCGGCACAGGCATGCCGCAAATGCCACAAATGCCTGCCGCTGCCAAACCGCAACGCATGCACTCCGTGCGCGAAATTATCGAAAGACGACCGGCTCCCCGTCCCATGCCTAAACCCATCGGAACTGCAGGCCGCTCAGGCTCCATGCCTTCCATGCCCGCCGCACCCGGTATGACAAAAGTCAAACCTGTCGCTCACGAAGAATGGGACGAACCAAACAAACAAACTCCTGAAGATGTGCGCCAAATGGCACAAAATGATCAGGAAGAATTGCACAACAATGAAAGAGATACCGCAAAAGCTGTATCAAACCAGGAAGAACTCCAAACTTCCGAACTCAGAAATGTTTCTACCCTGACAAACGAAGAAAAAGCCGAACTTCCCGAAACCTCACTGTTGCTCACGGAAGCACCCACCGCAGCAGATGCTCAGGAACCCCACGCTAAATCCTCAAATCTCGTCGTCGGCTTCGATGAAGACGCCTGCCGCACAATCGTTGAATGTCCCATCATCACCGACGATATGCTCAGCATTCCAGACGAAGAAGATGATGATGACGAAGACAAAACACGCGTCACATCACGTCCTGATATGTCATTCAGCCCCGC
>JAGBXG010000006.1 GCA_017629415.1 Pseudomonadota bacterium
GAGCGGGTCCCCATTTTTCCCAAAAACGATAGTGATTAGTACCCGGCTCACTTACAAAAACGTCAAATCTATTGTGGGTTCCAAGGGGCTTGAGCCCCTTGGCGGGGTTTGGGGCGGAGACCCAAAAGAACTTTGCGTATGCCGTGATGGATAGGGTGTGGGGCAGCGCCCCACAAAACATTGCGTACACCGGCCTGCAAAGCCCTGCAAAAACAAAAAGACGCCGGTACCATCAGGCACCGGCGTCTTTAAACATCATCACACGATGAAATTAGAGAGCATCGGCTTTCTTGACTTGAACGTTCTGAATAAACATCGAACCATCACCATTATAGGCCGAAACTTTGAACGAGAAATCAGGACCAATCGTCGACTTGTTCTTCATCTGAACCGAATATGTCGCCCAATCTGTCGTCAATGAAATCTCCTGAGATTCACCCACCACATTCGTTTCATTTGTACCATTGCTATATGCCTTAACTTTCAGTTTCTTCGGACCATTGCTGCCACGTTTGGCATTGAAAATAATGCTTACGGCATTGGTATCAATCACGCCAACCTTAAACCACATATAAGCATCCCAGTTCAAACTGTTCGGCCATGTGTTGCCAATTTCCCAACCGCTGGCATATTTAGATGTCTTAAATCCCTTATTACCAACATTGTGAATCGTGACTTCACCACTCTTAGTCAAAGATGTAATCTGATCAAAACTGCTGAAACTCCAGCTCTTGACAGGACTAAAATCAGCATCCGTCAGCTTGACGCAGCTCTGAACGCTAATCTTGCACTCATCTGTACAAGTCGGAGCACCGGATTTATAAAGCGTATAACCTTCGCCTGGGTATTTTTCGTTGTAATAGTTACAACCATACTGCTGAGCAGTATACTCCCAAGGCACAAACACACCATCAATCGTTTCACATTGTTCATTCGCATCTTGACGGCCATTGCCACAAGGAGGTGGTTCCACACAACCTGTTCCCTCTACACAAACCTGGCCACGAGCAGAACAATCCTCATGCAGCCAACCTCCACCATCGATACATTTATAATGCCATGTATCGACACACGAACTCACATTACCGGTGCAAGTTGTATTCGGCACACAGAAATCTGTATGCTCTGAACTGACATCGCAAACTGTTTCAGCAGGACATGTCACATAATCCTGCCAAATACCATCCATACATATTTGCAATGTATTATCATCACACTTCAGCTCATCCTCTGGACATGCATTGACAGCCTTACATGAAGCTTTTAAATCAACGGTACAATCATTTGTACAGACAAATGCATCACCCTTAAGCTCTTGACCTTCGGGACATACCGCATCCGTCACCACTTTGCCACCGACAACATCACAGCCTTCACCTTCATCCAGTTTTAAATTGCCACATTTGCTGACAACTTCAACTGGCACACACGACTGATTGATATCCAAACGACAGCCTTTCGTGCAAACCCACTCAGACTTATCTTTCGCAGTGTTATTCAAACCACAAAGAACTGCTGCATCCTCAGAAAACACCTTGTTATCACAGTCTTCGCCTGCATCGAGCTCGCCATTGCCGCAACCAGTGCCAACATCAGCAGCCTTGCAATCCGAAGAATCAATATTGCAATCTGCGCATCTCAACGTACCCTGTGCACCAGAACCTTCAATATTTTCACATGTAATGACTGCACCACCTGCATTCACCACACCATAAGCCGTGTTTTCACAATTCTCACCTGCTGCATTCACCGCTCCGTCACCACAAACAGGACCCGGATTCTCACCATGGCAAGCACTCGATGTCACCACTTCACACTTGTCATTGCAATAAATCTTAGACACATCACCCGTTGTGCCTTCAGGACAAACCTTCACACCATCTGCAAATTGAGAACCATCACACTTTTCGCCAGCTTCTAAAACACCATTATTACAAGTTGCACCAGCCACACAGGCACTCGTCACAACCTTGCAATCACTGCCGCATGTCACACTGCCCGTCGTACCGGCAGGACAAACATCCTTGCCCACCGCAAACTGAGTACCATCACAGTCCTCGCCAGCTTCTAAAAGACCATTATTACAAGTTGCACCAGCCACACAGGCACTCGTCACGACCTTGCAATCACTGCTGCATGTTACACTGCCCGTTGTGCCCGCTGGACATTCACCCTTACCAGCCGCAAAAAGAGTACCATCACAGTCTTCATCAAATTCCAATGTACCATTATTGCAAACCGCAGGCACAGGAATACAAGCACTCGTCACGACCTTGCAATCACTGCCGCATGTCACCACACCCGTCGTGCCGGCAGGACATACACCCTTACCATCGGCAAACAGAGTCCCATCACAGTCCTCATTGGCATCAACAATAGTATTGCCGCATGTGTTAAGTTTTTCCTCCTGAGGCGCATCTGCACATCCGCAAATTGCCAGCGCGGAAACCAAACTTAAGGCAAAAATTCTTCGTTCAAACACGGTACTCACCCCTTTTGATAAAGTTAAAAACGCCAAAATCGACGCAAAACACAAATCAAACCCTCTGTAGCAAAATTTAACGCTCAGATCGAGTTTCAAACATGTTTGCGCAGAATCTCTTCTAAATCATATAACAGAGGCAGCGGCAAAGCAATCCATTGCGTACCCCAAACAACCCCCTGCGACGATATCCGCATACCATCCACACAAACTAAAATACGCTCTCTACAAACAGGGGGAACCCCCTGCGCGGCTATGGCTCCGCCATACGCCGCTACCCCCTGCGCGGCTATGGCTCCGCCATACGCCGCGCTCTCCGCGACGCTATCCGGAACTTCGTCCGGATACGCGCCGCCCTCTGCAGGCTGTGCCTCAATCAAAATTTCACCAACCCCCTCCGATTCACACCACTTCAAAAGACGTTCAAACCAATCCCCAGGGTACGCTCTGCGCAAACATTGCACATAAAGAACCCAAACCGCCCGGGATAACCTCATTCCAACACGACGAAACCCTCCGCAACGATCACAAATGGCATCCACCTCCCCCATCAAAGGAGAAATCACACCACACTCACAATGCCACCAAGTCTCTTTACCCACCCGCGAAAGTGCATCACAAGCCAAGCCCCAAAACGCATCAGAATACGTCCCATCCCCTTCAACAGCCGCCGAAATCTTCGACAACACGCACTCTGCATCCACCCCTTCAAACTCAGCTCCTTCTTTCACAACTTTCATCCCATCCTCGCATATACAAAAAAACCGGCATTCAAATGCCGGCTCTCAAAATCATTCCATCCAATCACAAATTAACGGCCAACCAAACGGCTTGCACGACTCTGACGACACCACTGAACCGTCAAATCAGCCTTGTCGCCATCATCATAAACAATGCGAACTTTCTCACCCTCAACTTTCACAAAAATACCAGGATAATTCTTGCCATCACCAGGCCAGCGGCACTCAACCTTATCTCCAGCCGCCCAGTCAAGCTTGTTCACACGCTCGGAATCCACCGTCGCCTTGTCGCCATCATCAAATTCAATCGTCAAAACATTGCCTTCTACTTTCGTCACCGTTCCAGGATACCAATAGGCATCTTCCCATAATGCAAGAACACGATCACCTTTGTCATAAGCAAAAGCTACTGTCGAAAGCATCATCACACAGCCCAACATCGTCAAAAATGCTACGATCTTTTTCATAACAACAACTCCTTAAAACAATGCTCAAAAACTCCTCATACCGAACAGAAACATTGCCCAAATCTCAAAACTTCAGACAAGCGTCCATGAAATAACCCTTTAACACAATGTCAAACATTGAAAAGATGAAATTTCGCAAACACACCATCCGGCATCTGCTAAACAAAATTTATTCTAAAAACATGCCATTCCTACATAAAAAATCCAAACACTACGGCAAAAATACCAACCACTAGACAATAAGGCGCAAAATGATGGAAATTGGCTTTCTTTAATACCTTATCAAGCAATACCAAACAGCCATACCCGACACCAGCAGCAACAACAGATGCACCTACCAATACCGGCCAACACACCCCATCCATCGACACCAAATCAGGGATATGCAATATCACCGCACCTAAAATCACAGGTATCGAAAGCAAAAAACTAATCTTCGCACAATCTTTCGGCGAAACACCAAGCAAAAGTGCCGCCGTAATCGTCGAACCTGACCGAGATATCCCAGGCAATACTGCTAAACCTTGAACTAAACCAATAATCGCAGCTGTCTTCACATTCAATGCGCCTGATGTCAGCGACAATACACCCTTCTTCTGCGAAAACCACAAAATCACTGCATTCAAAATCAATAAAATACCAACAACTCCCGCATGACGAAGCTCAGATTCCACTAAATCATTAAACAAAAGACCAAGCGTACCCGTAATCACCGTGGCAAATAACAAACAACCTACAAAATGAAGATTATTTTTTGCAACACTGCTGTCACGAACACTCCCAAGCTCACGAAAACAACCACCGCAAATCTCAACAATCTCACGCCGATAAAATAACACCACACTCACAAGCGTTGCCAAATGAAGAACAAGATCAAAAACAATCCCAATATCTGTCCCAAATAACGAATTCAGCAAAATTAAATGACCTGAACTCGAAACCGGCAAAAACTCTGTCGCCCCCTGCAGTATCGCCAGCAAAAATGGTGAAATATATTCGGCAAAAAATTCCATTGTTTACGCCTCTTCTGCACGCGATTTATCCGCTATCCAACGACACAACTCACGATTCTCAACTTCCCAAGCTGACGTATCCAAACGAACTGACAAAAACTTCTCATATAATCCGCGAACCAAACCATCCACTTCTTCAAGCAATGCCTGACGCTCATAAAGCTTGTCATCATCTGCCTTCGTCATCAACGCCGGAATCTTCAACCCCGACATCTCCAAACGTTGACCGGAAAGAACAAAAACCCACTCTTTCTCATCTCGTTGAAGACGAATCTTCGCCTGCGAAACCACCTTGCCCTGACGTAATGCCTCATAAGCCTCACGACTCTCCGCAGGCGCCCCGCCCGAAAGCACCGTCTTCTCCGCCTCCGTCAGCTTCGATTCCAATGTCAACTGATTGTCAATCGCCAAAGATAATGCACTCCCATCGCTCAAATAAAAAATCGTATCATCTACACTCGAACGGAACCAAAGCCACGTCAGAAAAAGTTCTCCAAAATGACGAGTACGCTCTATTTTCTCAAATAAATCCATCTTCACCCCCAAACTCACACTTCATACAACTCTACGCGCCACGGTTCAGCATCCACCATGGCATCAAGCTGCTTCTCATCAAATCCTAAATGACGAGCCATTAAAAACGGACTGTCCGCATTCAATGTCAAACCAAATGTTGACTCAAAAAGCTCGGCAAACTCATCGCATACCGCCGCTGACGTAGACCAAAATCGAACCGTGCCCTCAGAAATGTTCCAAACAACATCAATCACTTTCATCGATGGAAGAACCTTATGCTTGATCTCTGTCATCACCTCAAGCTTGATCTTGTCTTTCTCGCGCTTCGAAAGTTTAGCCTTCGGACGCAACTTCCCCTCATCTGACTGACGCTTCGCCTCCTCAGCTTCAAGCTCTGGAAGACGTTCTGCTATTGCCTGACGCGTCATTGCCTTCACCCAAGCCGACGGCAACGCCCACTTGTCAATACGCATCGCAAAAACAATATATTGATTAAAAAATATCTGATCTCGACGAAATTCTGTCGCTATCGGATCCTGAGCAGGCACCCAACCCGTCGTCCGCTCATCTTCACCCACAGGGCTTAACGGCTCAAAAAATTTATCCTGAAGCTTCCGAAGATAAATCTCCTGAAAATCATTAGGAGGCTCACCCTCCACATAAAATGTCTTAAACGTCAGACTACCTTCCAATGCACCCATGACTGACTCTCGCGAAAAAGAAAGCCCGGAAGCCACCATCGACTACCGGGCAAATCCAATCTCAATGGACGTAATGCCGCCCAAATATGCAAACGATATGCAATATAAAGATTGCTACTTACTCAAATTCCAGTTGGCTGGATTAAAATCACCACCACCCACTGCAAATGCAATAGCAACATAAGCTAAAATAAGTACAGCAAGAATAACAACAACAAGCTTAACCGCCGACCCCTTCTTCGCAGGAACATTATCACGCTCAGATTGATCAGCCGCAGGCACCACATCCGTTGTCTCAGTCGTCCCTTCAGCAGAAACAACTTCAGATTCTGCTGCCGCTGAAACTACAGGCTCAGACGGTTCCACAACCTTGGTTTCCACAACAGGTGCGGCAACAGGCTCAGGCTCGTTCTCCATATCCGTCGCCTCAACCTTCGATTCAATTTGCATCGGCCAGTCCTCAAACTGAACCAAATGCAATGACTCAAGCCCTTGATACTCAGGCTTGTAAAACCATAAAGTCAATACCTGATTCCCGTTCTCAACCCTAACTTCCGCAGGCTTAAATCTCTCACGAATCTCAGGCATGCGACGATCACGAATCACCGTCGAAGGCAAATCGTCTAACGTCTCAAGCAAAGTATACTCAGGATGATAATATTTACCAATCAGCTCCTTCAAACGTGAAAGATTGTCCGCCTGAACGCTGCAACCATTCTCAGAAAGAAATCTCGATAAATCCTCACCCGCATTCAAAATGAAAACTTTCAGATCACGATCCTGATAGGTCGCATAAAACATCGGCTTGCGTTCTGCCTTGACCTTAAAGACTGTACAAGGACCTTCAACGCCAACCTTGACAATGTTCTCTTTCTCAACCGTAAACTCAGAACGAAGACGATTGTAAACTATCTCACGCTTCTGAACATCATCAGCATCCATCGCCATCGCAGGCGCAGATATCACCTCTTCAACAACTTCAACCGGCTTGACCTCTACCTTCTGAGCCTCGACCTTAGGAACATTGTTCGGATCCGCACTCAATACCTCATAGGCCTTTTCTGCCGTCTTCTCCGCACGACTCCAAAGACGCTCAAATCCGCGAATCGTCTCCTTCTCTTTTTCACTGTCCTTGATCTTCGCTACACCCGCTAAAAATCCAGGTATGAAATTCGCCTGCGAAATATTATCCTCAGAATCCCAGTCATTTGGATCATCATATACACGCATAAATAATGCGCCATCCTCCCAAATCTCCGTTGCATAACCAGGAGCCGCAACTAACTCAGAAGGATTGTAAATATCTCCATATACCTCAGGCGCCACAATCTGAAGCCACTCAATACGACCAAGACCTGGCATCATCACTAAACCATGACGGCTCTTCAGCTTCTCTCTTGCTTCACTGTCGCCAATCCTGATCAAACGAGGACTCATCGAACGATAAAGCTTCTTAAACATCTCAATCAATGAATCCGGCGATAATCGACGAGGATTCTGAAGACGCTGAAGATCAAAAAATAAAGCCCCCATACCCTGCTTGTCAGGAAGCAAAAATGTACACTGCCAAAAACGCTCACACTCAGCACGAAGTACGACAAACTTACAACCAGGATTTAATGCCGCCTCACATATCGAATCAAGACTATACGGACGCACTGACTCATCTATATTCGTACGAAATACCGTCGGCTGACTAAATACAGCGTTCTGAAGAGCCTCAAAAAAGCTCCGTATGCCGGACTCCGTGCGCGACGGATAATGCAATTTAAGCGATACGAACGCCTGAATCATGGATGCCACTCCTAATAAAAAAAATTAAATTCGCTAAAAACTCGCGATGCAGAATCGGTCCACACCGAACTCTGCTTAATCCGAGGCAATGTCAAACTTTATCACGTCTCAAAAAACACATCAATATTATTCCCCCGCAAGCCACCATTATGATGACTCACCCGAACGAACACTTGAAGAAAATGACGTTTCCTCACCCTCATCCTCCTCACGTTCTATCAACTCCTTACGAAATATACGTACATTCTCAGGAGCTAATATCCCTATCCGAACCTGGTTCCGACGTATCTCCTTCACTATCACCTCAATACGCTCCGGACCATCCCCTATCACTATCGTCTCCTCGGGTTTGCGTGTGAGTGTCAGCATGTCCTCTTTCCTGATAATACTGTCCTGATAACTCTCACGAGAACCATACCCGTGAGTTCCTCCATGAACAACCTAAGCACCGCTGTAACACAATGCTCTCAAAGCCACCTTATAACCTCATGCCAACTTTAGGCAAAATTCAAAGGATCCCGTTGGCTCTGCTCGCTTTTTGACGCAATATAATGCAACATAACGCACAAAACCTACATGTAGGTTCAACACAAGACACAAAAACAAAAAAACGCTCAAGAATAATCCTTGAGCGTTTTCCAGCAGGGGTAGAAGGACTCGAACCCTCGGCCCACGGCTTTGGAGGCCGTTGCTCTACCAACTGAGCTATGCCCCTAAAAGGTGAGAACTAAATACAAAAAAATAATAACCATGTCCAGTTTTTTCTGAATCACGATAATTTTTTTATTCTCCCCTCCCCACAAAAACTACTTCAACAAACATCCCTTATCAAAACTGCATGGCAAAAGCTCACCCAAACGATAAGTCTTAGATTCCCCATGACGATTTAAACATATCACTTCAAGATCAGGAGAAAACTCCTCCATAAACTGACGACACATGCCACAAGGTAAACAAGGCGCGTCCGTCTGAGCCGATATCACAATACGTACAAATTCACGATGACCGCCACTTATCGCATTGCATATCGCCGTACGTTCCGCACAAGTCCCCACCGGATAGCTCGCATTTTCCACATTACAACCCGTATAAACTGTCCCATCCGAACATTCTAACGCTGCACCCACCGGAAACTTCGAATACGGACAATACGCACGTTTTTGCATTTCCATCGAAAGCTGCTTCAATTCCTCAAGTGTCATCTCACGTCCCTTTATACACATCGACACATGCGAGCTCATACCACTCAACATCCACTCAATATCACGTGCCGGACAAATTCCGCTCAACACACATTTTGATGAAGAACGGGATCGGATTTTATGCGCTATTTTCCGAATCATGTCAAAGAATTACTAAACTTTCCGCTTTTCAATCATATTTCAGCCCATGAATACACAAACTCATTAAACACATTCCATTCGACTTTTTTCTGATGCAAGCTCATGACACATCCAAAGTCGCAAATCACTGATAAAGGGAGCTATTACGGGAACGTGGAGAAAGCATGTCCACAGGCCCCCCCCAAACCAGTCATCCTTCCCCTGTCTATCCATCCCCCGTCTATCCATACCCCCAAAAACCTTCCCATATTGCACGTTCCATGGGGCTGAGCCACTGAGTTGGGGTTAAAGGGAAGCACACAATAAATTTATGTACACCGACGGGGCAAGCCCCCCTACGGCGCTATTTGCTGCGCAAATACGCGCCTACCCC
>JAGBXG010000377.1 GCA_017629415.1 Pseudomonadota bacterium
CCACCAAAGGAGCTAAGCTCCTTTGGAATCCTGCAATATGGGGCGTTTTTCGTAGGTTAGACGGGGACTGGACACGCAACATACCCCTTCGTAAGTGATTTGTGACTTTGCGTACGCCGTGGCCCGAAAAGAACTTTGCGTACATCTCGCAGTCTTGCAATATCTTGACGAAATTGTCGGTTTCAAAGTAAAATATGGGATTATGTTTTGGCTTTTTCAGGGCATGAAAAGGCCAAGTTTTAAAATGTGTTTTTTTCCTGATTTTCGTTGAAAATAGGCGTGAATCGGGTGGGTATAGATATTATGACAAGTTCGTATTCACAAGGTATGCAGGTGGGCCATCAAGGTCATCAGGTCGTGACGGAGACGCCTGCTCAGCCGGGAACCATTCGTTCCGTGACATTGAAAGTTGCCGGACAGGTGATTACACTTCGAACAGATCAGAGTGAAGCTTATATGCACAGTCTTGCCGATGAAGTAAATGATTTGCTGGACGGTCTGAGAAGTGCAGCGCCGGGAACGGGACTGCCTCAGCTGATGGCTTTGGCAACGTTGCAGCTTGCAGATCGCGCCGTCTGTGCCGAACAAGCTGTACAACAGAGCAACCTCAAAATCGAACACCATATCGAAAGATTGAACAACATTTTAAACAGCCTTGATGCATAAACGGAATATTTTATTCCGTGTATCCGATTGTCAAAGAAAGGCTAAAACAGGCCACGGTTTTGAAGATAAAATCATGGCGTGTCAGGCTTTCTGTGTATGGTGTTCAATATGAACTTGTCGGGCATTTATGCCCGTTCTTTAAAGGATAAATTGAACAGTTCCGTTCAAAACGGCACTGTAGGAGATAGTGAATATGCATAGATTGATTTGGACTTTTGTCGCGTTAGTTACGGGTTCTGGTGTCGGTACTTTTGTCGGCCGGAGCATGGGCAGAAAGTCTTATGAAAAAGAAGTGAATGCCGAAATCGGCAGTGCTCGTCAGGAATCTGAGCGCATCCGTGCCGAAGCCGAAGCCATGGGCCAGGCAGCCAAAGCTGAAGCGGATACATTAAAGCAGCAGGCAGAAGATCTGAAATCACATGCCGAAACACTCCGAAACGAAGCTCAAGAAGTTTTTGACAAAGCCCAATGCGAAGCCCAAAGCATGGAAGAGGCAGCGGCCAAACATGAAGAAGCTGCGCGTACAGAACTCAAGCGCATTGAAGATTCTGCCGAAGAACGTTATGCCGCACGTCTGAAAGAAGCCGAACTGGAGATTCAGCGCAAGACTTTGGAACGTCAGGAAAATCTCGACAAAGAAGAAAAACGCCGTCTCGAAGGCATCGTTCAGACAGAAGCACGCCTGGTCAAAAAGGAAGAGCTTCTGGATAAACGCGCCGAAAGTTTGGATGCCAAAGAAAATGAGCTCAAGACGGTTGAGGCCAACATTAAAAAAGCTGTCAAACAGACGAAAAAACGCATCAAGCAAAGCGAAGAATTGCTCGAAGCCGCTCAGAAAAAACTTGAAGAAGTCAGTGGCATGACCGCTGAAGAGGCTAAAGAAATGCTGATTGCCTCCATCACCAATGAAGCCAAACTGGAGGCCGCGAAACTGGCCCGTCAAATCGAAGACGATGTCACCAATGAAGCCGAAAAACGCGCCAAAATGATTCTCGGCGTCGCCATGCAGCGTTTTGCCGGTGATTACGTCGTAGAACGCTGTGTCCGTACCGTGACATTGCCCTCAGACGAAGTCAAAGGCCGCATCATTGGTCGCGAAGGCCGCAATATCCGAAGCATTGAAGCTGCCACAGGCGTCGATCTCATCGTCGATGACACGCCCGAAACCGTTGTCATTTCTGCATTCGATCCGATCCGCCGCGAAGTGGCTGCCCAGACTCTGAAACGTCTGATTGCTGACGGCCGCATTCATCCGGGACGCATCGAAGAAACCGTGGCCAAAGTTCAACAGGAAATTAACGAACGCATCCGTGAAGCCGGCGATCAGGCATTCTTTGAACTCGGCATTCAGAACGTTGATCCCGAAGTCATTATGATGATCGGTCGTCTGAAATACCGCACGAGCTATGGCCAAAATATTTGGCGTCATTCGATTGAAGCGGCTTGGCTTTGCGGCATCATGGCCGCAGAACTCGACCTCGATGTCAAATTGGCTCGCCGCGTCGGTCTGCTTCATGACATCGGTAAAGCCATGGACCATGAACTCGAAGGTTCGCATGCCGATATCGGTGCCGATTTCCTCCGCAAACACGGTGAATCGCCGCTCGTTTGCAACGCCGTTGCCGCCCACCATGCCGAAGTGGAACCCGAAAGCATTTATGCTCATCTGACAATGGCTGCCGATGCTTTGAGCGGTGCACGTCCGGGAGCAAGACGCGAGATCCTCGAAACCTACATCAAACGTATGGGAGATATCGAAAAAATCAGTCTTTCGTTCGAAGGCGTCGAAAAATGTTATGCCATTCAGGCCGGCCGCGAAATCCGTGTCCTCGTCGAACCGAGTGTTATCAATGATGAACAGGCAACCGTTATCAGCCGTGACATTGCTCGCCGGATCGAACAAGAGCTCACCTACCCGGGACGCATCAAAGTCTGCGTCATTCGCGAAACACGAGCCGTCGAGACGGCACGATAAAACTTATTTCACCCTATAAAAAAAGCGGATTCATTTGAATCCGCTTTTTTTATAGCCTTGAGGCATTGTTCGTCAAAAACAGGTTACATTTAAATCTATTTATTTATCCAAAACACATCGAATTCCCACGCAAGAATAGGGAATGGTTGTCATATCATGACAGTCACAAAGAACTTCTCTTGAGCGAATGGCAAGATATTCAGGAAAAGATGCAAAACTGCCGCCTTTGAGAATATATATTTTTTGACAGCAGTACTCTTCTGGAGGTGCAATATTAACGCCTTCTGTATATTCAGCCAATGTACCAGCCATTTGATATAAACCTGATGCCGTTTGGCCTGCTTCGTATGTATTGACATCTCCAGGTTGAGAATCATGTTCGGATGTTACTTTAGAAAAATATTCTCCAACGCCTTTGCAACAAGATTGTTCTCATGGATCTGCATAACTTGCGTGGATGCAAAACTCTGGTTCTTCCTTTCCCCATGGATATATAATGTCTTGTCCTCCAGACGCTGCATAAACGCAATTTATTATAATAAAATTCAATTTTTAAGCGCGATGAGTGAATTATACGCAAAACGCAAGAGGATGACTGTAAATATCGCGAGTTTATCTTGATTTCACATGCTTTAACCTTGTAAAGGTGCGATTTTGTGATGCTTTAAGCATGACACGGATGAAAACAATGTATGGATAGAAACATTCTCTAAATAGTTGAAAATCATAGGTTTTCTATAGATTTGGAGAATGGTGTTCCAAAATATGGGGTAGCACAGGCTCTGAGAAAAAGAGCATATTGGGATGACCTGAGATCATGAAGATAAAAACAAGAGTAAGCACAGTCCTCAGTTTGGTGTTGGGAGCTCTGTGTTGCCAGATGGCATACGCAGAAGAAGAAACCGAGGCAAAAAAGCCGGTCCGCGCCGCATGGATCATGCCGATGGAAGGCCAGGCACCATGGCTGGATACCCGAAAAACAGAGGTCACATTTTCTGAACCCGAATGGCTGGCTTCTGGCAAGAGTTTGGCGTTGTTCAAGCATTCAGATGGCCATGTTTATGCGGCAGATGCTACTTTAAAGCTGCTCGGACGCGTGATTTTACCCGAACAGGCATCATGGGTTTCTGTCGATGATCAAGGAAGAATTCTGGTGCATGATGGCGCACGGCTTTTGGTCGCTCAAAGCTGGGAAGATGCTGCTCAAGCCAATGGCTTTGTGCCGGTTTTAGATATTCCGAATGTCAAAGCCATGGATGGTGCCGGCGGTTTGCTGGCGTATGCCGATGCAACCAATTTATCTATCGTAGATCTGACGACAGGTTCCATCAAACGCATAGCTGTTTCAGATTTCTTTGATGATGCCAAATGTGCAGCCATGACTCCTGAAGCCATTCAGCAGGCCGAGGCCGAAGCCGCCAAAAAGACGAAGAAAAAATCCAAAGCAAAAGTCGAACCCCCGGCTCCCACTTCGTCCACCCAGGTGGCGGATGTAACGGATATTTGGTGGCGTGCCGACGGCACGGGAATTGTGCGTGTACGCAGTTTGCTCAATGTCAGGACATTTATCACGAGAGATGGCGGAAAGTCTTGGACGGCATTAAACGATGCGCCGAGAACCCTTATGCATCAGTATGGCTGGATTTGGGATGGCGTGGATCGCGTGCTAAGTGCGGATGGCAAACACTGGGTTCAGGTTTGCGGTCCCAAAATTTCTGTGACAGACAGACTTAAACCGACATATTCTTTGAAGCCGTCTTTGCCGTTGCCGTCAGATTGGCTGGCTTTGCCGTCACCTGTTTTAGAAGTTCCAGGTGTTGCCGAAACAGCCGAGGGTGCAAATGCGGCAGTATCCCCGGTCGCTGAACCGGCTTCTTCGTCAGCTTCGGCATGTGTTGAAGTACCGATGATTCCGGCAGCATCAGAAGCCTCTCCAGAAACTCAAAAGCCTGCCGCAACCTCTTTATATGCACCGGAAATTCCCGAAACCGGTTTCCGCGTGGGATTGTACCGCGATGCAGTCTGCAGCCCGAGCGAAGCTGGGGAATGTACAGGCGATATTTCCAAGCCGGGGGCCTGGCAGGTTCTGCCTGATGGCAATTTGGAACCGATGACACTGCCTGACAGCTGTTTGCCCGTCTTTATTGGCAGCAGTCAGGGTCTTGGTATTTTAATGTGCAAAGCCCCGGCAGGTGAGGTGACGGTTTATGTCCGCACGGCAGAGACGGATTGGATTGCGGAAACGGTTTTACCCGAAAGCTTTGCTCAGGATACGCGCATTTTAAGTGCAGCAGATGGCACAATCGTGCTGACGGGCGCTTGCGCCGATGAAACGACAGAAATTGAGCTGCCGGCACCTGTTGAAGAAGATCCGGATGTGATGCCTGTTCCGGTCACGATGACTCGGACAGTGAATGTCTGCAGTACGGCGGTACGTCTGCCGGAAGCCGTTTCTCAGCCTGATATTTGGCGCATTGAACGCGTAGAAAATGCGCATGGCTATATTCCGCTTAACGGCGGGCGTCTTTTAACGATTGAAGCGCCGGATCCGGCACAGCGTCAGCTGGTTTTGCGCGCCACAGACAAGACAGAAGCCATCGTGGATCATTTTGATCCTTCGCCCTGGCAAGGTCTGGTAATGACTGGCGAAGGCTGTTTGGCATTGTATGATGGCAGTGTATCGCCGGATGTGCTTTATCAGTCTGTCAGTCCTGTCGCGGATCCTGAAACGGGATTGGCCTCTGAACCGATGCCTGTTAAACTTTTATCTGTAGAAGGCCGTCTTGCAGATTTGGACTGTGCATCGTCTCGCGCGATTGCCGAGCTTCCTCCCGGAGAGGAGGATCTGGGTATAGATATCGGCGATGATCATTATGGACTTCGTGCCGGAGCCGGCGGATTTTTCACGATGGACGATGTTCAGACGTGGTTTATGCGGATTGAGGCGCTGATTCCGATTTATCATGGCAATTACGAAGTGGGTCTGATGTACCGCATGGCCGGCGGCAACACCTCGTCTTCTTTCGGGCATCTTGGGATTGTTTCTGTACGCTGGCGTTATGACAATTTTGAGCTGTTTGATTTTGCCGTGGGCGCGGGTATTGGGTATGGCAGCATGTGCGGTTATGACAAGACCGCGGATCCTGCGGCGAACGATGAAGATGATACGACGATTCCGTCGGGTTATGCCAAGTGCAGCCAGCTTTCGATGCGTTATTTGATTTCGGGTATTGCGACGTACAAGATTACGCCGCGCTGGAAAATTTACATGGGTGCTGAATTGCTTGGCGGCACGAACTGGGGTTTTGATATTTCAGGCGGTCTTGAGGTTCGTTTTTAATGTGTTGGATGGGACGGTATCATGTGTTTTTGGGGCCGGGGGCAATGCCCCCTGCGGCGCTTTTGGCGCGGCGTATTTTGCTTGCAAAATAGCAGCGCCGGCGCGGCGTATGTCGGCCGTCAGGTCGGCATAGCCGCGCGCCAATACGCGCCTACCCCCTATGCAGGGCTCCGCCCCGCAACGCCCCGTTGGGGCTTTGCCCCAAACCCCACCAAAGGGGCTCAAGCCCCTTTGGAAACCCGCAATCATGATACAAGGTTGAAAATTCGCTTATTTTTGAAAATTTTGCGATAATTTTGAGGGCTGATGAGTTCTTAATCTGCTTGAGTTTATGCAGCATAGGTGGCAAAATAAGTTGTCTTACTGAGGGACAAAATCCAGTTTCTTCATGACAGCTTGAAGTTTAAGGCATAAAGGAGTGTTGACAGATGCGGTTACAGTGCGCAGGATTGACAGACACGGGTATGGTTCGTGATCACAATGAAGACAGTTTTTTGGTATCCCAGAGCGAATCTTTTGTGATTGTGGCAGATGGCATGGGCGGGCATCAATCTGGTGAAGTCGCCTCACGTATGGCGATTGATGAGATCAGTGATTATTATGAATCGACCAAGCAGCAGACGACGCCGATAGAATTATCTCCGTGGCCGAATGGCAAGCGCAAGCCGAAGAGCCGTGAAGAGCGTCGTTTGATTGCGGCATTGGTTCGCGCCAATTCTGTGATTCACAAAGCATCTTTGGAAGAGGCCAAGTACAATGGCATGGGCACGACATGTGTCGGTGCTTATTTTGTGGAAGAGGGTGTTTTTATTGCCCATGTGGGTGATTCACGCTGCTATCGTTTCCGCAAAGGCGAGCTTGTTCAGATTACCGAAGATCACTCCTTGGCCAATGAATATATTCGTTCGAAGATTTTGAAGCCTGAAGATTTGCCGAGTTTCCCGTATAAGAATGTCATTACGCGCGCGATTGGTCTTTCGGATTCTGTTGAAGTTGAGACGAATTTCTTTGAACATGAAGACGGCGATATTTATCTGCTCTGTTCAGACGGTTTGAGTGATCCTTTAAAGACGCATGAAATGGCAGAGATTTTGTCAAAATATGGCGATGATTTACCGCGAGCCTGCCGCGAATTGATCATTGCTGCCAATACGAATGGCGGTCCGGATAATGTGACGGCTTTGTTGGCCAAGACCGTTTATTAATTGTTGAGAACAGCACATTTTCATGTTTTTTTGACAGCCGGACTGCGATAGTTTGCAGTCGGGCTGTATGTGTGTTTGCAGCCTGAAATGGACAGCCGCATTCAAGGGGTGTGACGTGAAAAAACAGAGCCGCGATAATCGCCAGACACCCTCATCACCATCGAACAGCCGCAGTGCAGCATTGCCGTGGTCTAGTACGCTTGTTGGAATATCGAGTGATTTATCTTCTGATCCCGAGCGTGTCGGTCGAACGTTGCCGTGTCTTTCGCCGATTGAATCTGAAAAGGCGCGGCAGACTGCATCTGAGGGAGACAGTTCTTCACGCACTCATGTTTTTTTGAATGCCTATCTTGATGCAGATGATTCCTCGGATGAAATGGCAGCAGTTCCCGGCAGGGCATTGGTTTCTGAAGCCGTATTATCCTCTTCTCCCCGTTCCCCTGTACATCATGAAGAACGCACGGGGATGCTTGATTTACGTCATTTTGGTGAGGATGATTGGAGTGCAGAGCTGACAAAAGCGCGTTCTGCTGTATCTCCGCCACCGTTAAAACCTGCAAAGAAGCCTGCGTTTGCAGTAAATCTTTCATCCCCAAGAAAACCCGAGGATGATGGCATTGATCCTCCTGTCATTCATCATTTTGAAGGCACGAATGAAATATTTATCAAGTCGTCTGTTTTTGATTCGATTTGTCATGATCAAGAAGTGTCTTCCCGGTCTCAAAATTCTGTGCAGGGTATCGGGGAAAAATTGAGTTTGCCAACGATTCCTCCGCCGCCCTCATGTCATGGCAAGGGTTCTCTGATTCAGTCTTCACGTGCCGAGACCTCTAATTTTTTTGGCATTGTCAGTTCCGGGATTTTACCGACGGTCGATATCGACAAATCCTTTGATTTACCTTGTATTGAGGATGGTTCTGTTTCTCAGGATTTTGCCGTATTGGAATCAGAAGCCGATCCTGCGATGCATTCTGTCGATGCCAACATGGCTTATCTTGAAGAGGAGGCCTCGAAATCCAGTCTCAATGTTAAAGTCACGAAGCACATTGAAGGAACTGGTGAAGTTTTTGTTTCGAAGCTGATGCACGAGGCATCGGCTGTGAGTGCACATCAAAGTGAGCCGTCCTCGAAGTGTTCTCAGTTTGGTCTTCCGTCACGCGATGCCAGTGCAGAGACGGATTTGCATCCTGAGGATTTGCGCGGTGAGCTGGGAACCATTTCTCCTTTGGTTCAGTTTGCGATGGATGCCATGTTCCATCCGCACCGTTGTGACTTGCTTGGTGTCGATGTTGAAGACATCGGACTTGAGCGAACCATTTTTAAGCTTGAAGAGGTATTGAAAAGTGTTGTTCATGCCGAACATCCCGTGACTGTGTCCCTTCATAGTACATGCGGTTTGAGCATTGAACGTGTGACGCGGAAGTTTTTGCGTCAAGGTGCCGAGCGACATCCTAGATTTCAGGCATACACGACAGGCATGGCCCCTGATGGTGTGCGCCATGATTTGGTGACAATGCTGGTCGCCAGCCGTGTCGGATGTTTTCCGAATGCCCCTGAAGAGATTCGTGCCGAAGCACTTGGCCAATCTGCTGAAAAGCTTTTTGAACCTCAGGATTTGCTTTGGGGCACAAATATTCTTTACGTGCGTTATGGTTTGCCCCGTTTGCTTTCCAATCCGAATGATGCAGCCACACTTGCTGTACACAATGAAAGCGATATGCTTGAGCTTTTATTGAACATCATTCAGCATGATGCATTACACGGTCCTGTGGTGATTGCCATATCTCAGAGTTGTATGGGCTGTGGCCATGCATGGCGCGATATTTTACGCCAGCTTCAAGTTTTGCCATCTGGCAATATTTTGATTTTACTGACGGATTGTCATGAGGAAGCCATTACTTCCCTGCGCGATGTTGAGACGATTGAAATTCCTTCGTATCCGCCTTCTGAGCTGCGTGCGCTTTTATATCAGGTATTTTCGGAATCAGGCTTGTCGATGACATTGGCTGATGTTCTGATTTCTAAATGCGGCACACGTTTTGTCGATCTGCGTCGCTTGCTTTGTCTTGTGCGTGAACGTGGTCTGTTTCAGGTTTTGCAAAATACCCATGATGCCGCAGAGATGCAGACTGTTTTAAAAGCTATTCCCTCAGATGCAAAGCTGATTTCTGATGCCTGTTATGCTTCATTTGGTCAGGCTCAGCGTCGATTTTTGAGCGTAGCCTCTTTATTAGGGGATTCATTTTATCTTGCAGATTTGATTTTCGTATTATCTTTGGAACCTTTGGACGGTGAAATTGCATGGTTCCGAGATTTGAGGGCAGAATGGTGTATTCAAGTTGCCCATTCTTTGCTTCATACTGGCGAATTGATATTGCTTTATGAAGATGAAGTTCGCGGTCCGCGTTATAACATTCCGGATGCCGGTTTGTATCGCAGCCGAATTCAATAGATAGATCCTGCATTGATTCGTCGTGTATCCGGTTGTTATGCGCATCTGCTTGAACGTAAGGAAGCAGATGATGCCAGTATTGCTGAAGCCTTTGAAAAAGCACATTTATGGCCGGAATACACGCGTTATATTCTGAAGATAGCCCAGAAACTTGGGAATGCATTTTATAATCGTTCTGCGTATGCCATTTTACAAAATTGTCTGTCTCATATTGGCCCGCAGCATGATTCGATTTATGCCGAGTTACTGCGTGCAACGATTGAACAGGCCATGCGCCTTGGCAAATATGATGAAGCCTGTGCATGTGCTGAAATTTTATCGCGTTATGGCTATCTCGTTCAAGATCCGCTTTGCTCGTGTACCGCATTTTTACAGCTCGGCACATGTTTGAGGATGCAAGGGGAATATGAGCGCGCTCAGGATGTTTTACTTTTTGCCATCAAACATGCTGAAACGAAACATCACGATCGTTTGATTGCGATGGGATACCATGCCTTAGCTGAGCTGGTTTTAGATGTAGGGGAAAAGGGTGCCCTGGTGAATGCTTTGCGCTATGCCGAAAAATCCCTTGAAATCAGCAGAAAATGCGGAGACCTAACTTCTGTTGCGGCAACACAGACCTTGTGCGGACGCATCTATATGCTTCGCGGCGAACCTTTGCGTGCAAAGACAGCCGCCAATGAAGCTTATCAGGCATTGACGGTATCAGGCCGCTGGTATGATACCCCTTGGCCTTTGGCCGTTTTGGCTGAAAGCTGCGGTGCTTTGGGAGAGTCTTTACCGCTCGATTATCTGGAAAACGGTTTTGATATCGCCGATAAAACTGGCAATGTCGCCCAACAGTTTATGTTGTTAACGACTCGCCTGAAGATGACAATTCATACATTACAGCGTCAGGCAATCCGGGATGATTTGGCTTGGATGGCTGAAATTATTGAAAAACAGCCATTGTTGCCTTGGATTGCGCAATATCATTACTTTGTGGCTCAGTTTGATTATAGCCGCAAGAATTTCCATAAGACTTCTGATGCACTCAAAATATTTTTTGATTATGCCTCAAAACTTGGCAATACTTATTTAATGAGTCAAGGTTATGCACTGTCGGCAGTGCTGAACTTTGAAGTGCATCGCCGCAAACTGAGTAAAATATCTTTGGACAAGACAGATAAACTTTACAGAACATCGACAGCAGCGTTTGAATCAGTGGGCGCCTGGCATGAGGTCGCTGAAAATTTGCGACATTACGCGAGTTTCTTGGAGCATGCAGGACGCACAGAGGAAGCCGAAAACTCGATTAAACGTGCCAACAAAGTTGATCCTTATTGCCAATAAACATCGTCTTTCTTTGGACAGAATTAAAACGGAATTCCTATTATGTCAGATAAATTTGATAAACAGGCGCTTTTTACATGGCTCAACAAAAGCGCAAGAAAAGTTCAGCACGGCATTGTTCAAGGTGTGCAAAAGGCACAAGATGCC
>JAGBXG010000378.1 GCA_017629415.1 Pseudomonadota bacterium
GAAGCGCCTGTTGACGGCCTGATGCCGATGCCGAAGCGCAATGCGGACACAGCCGAAGCGCCTGTTAACGGCCTGATGCCGATGCCGAAGCGCAATGCGGACACAGCCGAAGCGCCTGTTGACGGCCTGATGCCGATGCCGAAGCGCAATGCGGACACAGCCGAAGAAATTTCTGAGGCCGATGCCGAGCTTTTAGCATTGATTGGTGAAGATCGTTGGGTGGATGGTAATTCTGAGATTGCTCGCAAGCCGGCAGACATGGCTCAACATTTTGACCGTGAGCCCAATGCCGAACTTTTGCCTCAAAAAACACGCACGCGTCAGATGAAAACTTTGCCCGGTTTATCAGCTGACGATGTGGGGATGCGCCGAGTGAGTGCGATTATTTTAGGTCGTGAGCTGAAAAACAATCTCACATTATATCTTGGCGCTGAACTTAACGTGATGAGTCCATCCGGCGATGTCGGTCCGGCTGGTGGTTTAGCCAAGAGCCGTCCTTTTAAACTTGTGGGATCTTATTACAGCGGCATGTTCGATTTCGATGCCAAGATGGGGTACATTTCTTTATCCGAAGCCCAGGCTTTGCTGGGGATTGGAGATAGAGTTTCGGGCATTGATGTACGTTGTGCGCGCATTGAGGACAGTCTCAAAGTTCGCGATGAACTGCGCGAAAAGCTTAAAGATTATCCAAATGTCAAAGTCGATGATTGGCGCACACTCAATGCCAGTTTGTTTAGTGCGATCATGCTTGAAAAAGTCGCCATGTTCGTCATTTTGACGTTCATTATTCTGGTGGCATCTTTCAACATTTTGTGTTTGCTCATCATGATGGTCATTGAAAAAGCGCGTGAGATTGCCATTTTTAAGGCCATGGGCACAACGGATGGCAGTATTGTCCGCATTTTTGTCGTTCAGGGTGCGGTGATCGGTATTTTGGGCACTTTGATTGGTCTTGTACTTGGCCTTGGTCTTTGTTTTATCATTGCGGAAATGGGGCTCAAGATGCCGGGTGAAGTCCATTATATCCAGCAAATCCCAGTAACTGTGCAGCCGCTTGATGTTGTCTTGATTTGCATGGCATCTATTGGGATTAGCTTACTGGCTACAGTTCTTCCCAGTCGTATGGCCGTTAAACTCAAACCAGTGGATGGTTTAAGATGCGAGTAATCTTGACCAAATACGCCTATTTCATATACACAGGGCATTTTTTAAAGCTGGCTTGAGGCAAAAGCTGTAAGCCAGCAATCAAATTGGGAATATTCTAGACTTTTGACCATGTTTTATGGAGTTGGTTTGGAATTTTCTGGCGAAACATTTCAAATGACGGGGTGACACCCTGAGCAAATATCTTACGGAGCTGAATCTTGGCTAATCTCACCAGCAAATCCAATTCGATGGAAATCCGCATCGAAGGGCTGAAAAAAGAGTTCTTTCATGAGGGGCGCACGCTTGAAGTTTTGCGTGGCATAGACCTCACGCTTGAACCAGCCTCTATGGTTAGCATCCGTGGGCGTTCTGGTGCAGGCAAATCCACGTTTATGCATCTTTTAGCCACACTCGATACCCCGACTTCCGGGAAGATCCTTTTTGGCAATAAGGATGTTTTTTCTTTTACGCCGACTCAGCTGGCGCAATTTCGAAATGAAAACATTGGTCTTATGTTCCAGTTTCATCATCTTCTCAGTGAGTTTACAGCACTTGAGAATGTGATGATGCCGGCATTAATTCATCGTGAGTCGTTTGCTCAGGCCAAAAAACGTGCCGAAGAGCTTTTAGAGCGCGTAGGGCTTTCCAATCGAGGTACGCACAAACCCGGCGAATTATCAGGCGGTGAACAGCAACGCGTTGCCATGGCTCGTGCCCTCATGATGAAACCCACGATGTTGCTTGCCGATGAGCCTACCGGCAATCTCGACCAAAAAACCGGAAGTGGTATCCATAAACTGTTCTGGGAGCTCAATCAGACCCTCAATCTCACGGTTGTTATTGTCACGCATGACGAAATTTTGGCCAGACGCATGCCGCGCCGTCTTATTATGCAAGATGGTTTGCTCGTTGATGCCAAAGATACGCAGCTGCCCATGGATGATGACGGCGATGTAAAGCCCCCGGCTGGCTACAATGAAGATAAAAATACCGATTCTTCGAAAAGCGACGAAACCGAATCGGAACTCAAAGATTCGGACGAAAAAGGATCGGCAGAATGAAAAATATGAAACGTTTCTCGTGGTTTAAAACCATCGTGTTCTGCCTTGCGCTGATGGCATGCGGAACCACTGATGCTTTGGCTCAAAATGCTTTGTTCCCTGAAAATACGGATGTCATTGTTGACGAAATCGTACTCAAGGGCAACAGGCGAAATGCCAACGAAGACTTACTCTATTATATTAAACAGAGTGAGGGAGCCAAACTCAGCCTTGATGTCGTCAGTGAAGACGTCAAAAGACTCTTTAAAATGAAGCTTTATGACGATATTCAAGTTGATCTCGATGTTGTTGATGGCAAAAATGTCCTCACTTACATCTTTGTCGAAAAACCGTCTGTGGCTTCTTATATTTTTGAAGGTAATGACGAAATTGCGACGGATGATCTCAAAGAAAAAATTGAGATGAGCATCGCCAGTCCGCTCGATATCGATAAAATTAACGAAAACGTTCAAAAGCTCAAAGCTCACTACAAGGATGAAGGGTACTTCCTTGCTGAGGTCAATAGCGAAATTCGCGACCGTGAGGATGGTGACAAGGATGTTGTATTTCACATCCGTGAGTACGATAAAGTCAAAATCAAGCGCATTACGATTCTGGGCAATGAAGCCCTGACAGATGAAGATATTAAGGCGCATATTTTCACGCGAGAATCGTCGCTTTTAGGCTTGCTTTCCGGGGCTGGTGAATACAAGGAAGAAGAGTTCAAACGCGATATTCAGCGCATTTCTGCTTGGTATTCTGAAAACGGCTATCCCGATGCACGTGTGATCGACAGTCAGGTTCAGCTTTCTGAGGATCGCAGTTCGATGTACATCACCTTTAAAGTGGAAGAAGGTAAGTACACGACGATTGGTAATGTCGATCTTTCAGGCAATACGCTTGAGGATGAAGAGGAACTCAAAAAACTGATTTCCATCGAAGCGGGTCAAGGCTTTAAGCTTTCGCAGTTGTTCGAGGATGTCAAAAAAATCCAGGATTATTATGGAGATCGCGGTTATGCTTATGCCCAAGTTGAGCCGCGCCGCCGTCCTGGGGCTTCGCCCAATACGATCGATGTCGCTTTTGATATTAACCCTGGAGAGCCTGTCCACATTGGTAAAATTATCATTACAGGCAATCAAAAAACTGAAGACAAGGTCATTCGACGTGAAATCCTTGTACAGGAAGGTCAGCTGTATCACGGCAACAAAGTCAAGCTGAGCGAAGCTTCTGTGCAGAGAACAGGTTACTTTGAAAAAGTCAGTGTCACGACACAGGCTGCCAAAGAGCCCAACACGATTGATGTCCTTGTCGAAGTGACAGAGCGTTCAACAGGACAGTTCCAGATTGGTGCTGGTTTCAGTTCATCCGAATCGTTTATTGGTACGTTGCAAATTTCGTACGATAACTTCCTTGGGCGCGGTCATTTCCTTTCAGCTCAGGGTACGATTTCAAAGCTCAGACAGCTGTTTAACGTCCAGTTCTTTGATCCGTATTTTGTCGATTCTAAATGGCGTTTCAGAATTTCATTCTTTAACTATGAATACGTCTATACCGACTTCACTCGCGAGTCATTCGGTGGCAATTTAGGTTTTGGTTATCCATTTACGCGCGATCTCATTTTAGATTTGACCTATACCATTGAAAATGTCGACGTTTCGACAGGTTCATTTGGGTCTAAGCAGCGCAACTTAGGTTCTATTCTTGAAGGTGGTCGCACGAGTGCGATCAATGCCACGATTACTTGGGACAAGCGCAACAATCGCATTATGCCTTCTGAAGGCTTTATGCTCCAAGGCTCAATTGACGTAGCAGATGAATATATCGGCAGCGAAAATGAATATATTCGTTTCTTGGGCCGTGCGCGTGCTTATGCGACGATTTTCTGGGATATCGTGCTCAAATTTAATCTCGAGCTAGGTTATATTGCTAACTGGAATGCGCCCGACAAAGAAGTGCCTATTTTTGAGCGTTTCTTCGTCGGTGGGCCGAATTCAGTTCGTGGTTTTGAACGATCCAGCCTTGGTCCAACGCGTTCATTTACGACAAACGTTGTGGATCCGACTTCTACGCTGACCAACTTTGAAATCGGCGGTAACAAAGAAATTGTGTTTAACGCCGAAGTCGAAATTCCGATTATCAAATCGATGAATATTTCGGGTGTTGTTTTCTTTGATATGGGTAATGCCTATAACGAAGATCAAGATTTATCGCTCAAAATCGACTGGTTTGCTTCTGACGATGAAAAAGACTCGGTCATGCGTTCGGCGATGGGCTTTGGTTTCCGCTGGATGTCACCGATGGGGTTGTTGCGTTTCGAATGGGGCTTCCCATTGGCAGCGAAAAAAGACGAAGATCCTGTTGTTTTCGAATTCAGTATTGGCAATGCCTTTTAATTTAAAAGCCTCGTGGGGAACCGCGAGGCTTTTTTCGTATATGGGGGATACAGATTATGTTTCTTAATGATGAAGTTTCAAAAGTTTGTTTTAAACGGTTTCGGCAGCCGCTTTGGCTGCTGTATTTTTATCAAGTTTGACTTGAATGATGACAGTTATGACAACAATCGCGAGTCCGGCCAAAATGGCGACTGAAGTTTGCCATAGGAGAGGGGTATCAAAGCCAGGCCAAATATTCATACTTGTGCCATCCGCGCCACTGATGCGATAGGGCCAAACAGCTCTGAGGCATCCCAAAAGGATGCCGATGATAGCAGCCAATGTCATGTGGTGATATTTTTTGAGCAGCCATGTAAAAACTCGCGAAAAAACGGCGATACCCGCGAGTGCACCGAACGCAAAGCAGCAGATATACAGTAAGTGCGAGCCGAGGAATGTCCCTTGAGCCAGACCAGCCAAAAAGCCTTTGCCAGTATTGAGCATGAAGTAATAGGCGCCGAGAATGAGCAGGATAAAGCTGCCGGAAATGCCGGGCAGGAGCATAGCGCAGATGGCAAGGAATCCAGCTGCAATGCAGAATAGAAAATAGGGTGTTTGCAAAGTGACTGAAATGCCAGCCGGAAGTGGAGCAGCTGCAGGCATGGGAGCTGTGGCGGTGGCGGTTTGAGCCGCGGCATTGATTTCAAGCGCAAGAACATCTGCAGGTGCGTTCAGGCAAGGCGCATTTCTGCAAAGCTGTTCAAATGTTTCGCCTCCCTGTGTCACTACGGTGATGGCTTGAGTAGGGGGAGAGACTTGCATGCCTAGAACGAAGAAACATAAGACTGCGCAAGCTGCAATCATGACAATATGCTTGGGTTTAAAGGATTTTCCAATGTCGCGCACCGGGGTGATGATGGAGCCAAGAACGAGACCGAAGAAGACGCCGCGCATGATTTCGGGAAAACGTTCCATCAAAGCTGGAATGGCAATGCTGGCGATAACAAAAGCAGTGGCCAAACCAGCCAGCAGGATCAGCAGCCAGGGCAGATCGGCGTTTTTGGCAGCATCAA
>JAGBXG010000379.1 GCA_017629415.1 Pseudomonadota bacterium
ATGGCATGGCTTACAATTCATACGTGATTTTGGACGAAAAAGTGGCCGTGATGGACACAGTGGATCGCCATTTTACGCATGAATGGCTCGATAATTTGGCTCGCGTTTTAGGGGCACGTCAGCCCGATTATCTGATTATTCAGCACCTGGAGCCGGATCATTCGGCCAATATTGCCGCATTTTTAAAAGTCTATCCCAAGGCGACGGTCGTGGCTTCTGCCAAGGCTTTTCCTATGATGAAGGCCTTTGTTGGAACAGATTATTCGGATAATCGTATCGTTGTCGGTGAAGGTGATACCTTGAATTTAGGGACGCATACGCTGACGTTTGTGGCTGCGCCTATGGTGCATTGGCCCGAAGTTATTGTTACATACGACAGCCATGACAAAGTCCTGTTTTCAGCCGATGGTTTTGGAAAATTCGGAGCAAATGACGTTGCCGAAGACTGGATCGATGAGTCGAGACGCTATTTTATCGGCATCGTCGGAAAATATGGTCCGCAGGTTCAGGTGTTGCTTAAAAAAGCCGCCGGTCTCGATATTCAGACCATTTGTCCGCTTCATGGCCCCGTGTTGAATGAAAACTTGGGCTATTATTTGAATCTGTACAATATCTGGTCATCCTACGCGGTGGAAGAAGAAGGCATTGTGGTTGCCTATACATCGATTTATGGCCATACCAAAGCCGCTGTCGATGTTTTTGTGGAAATGCTGCAAAGCAAAGGCTGTCCCAAAGTCATCGTCCATGATTTGGCGCGTTGCGATATGGCTCAGGCCGTTGCCGATGCTTTCAAATACAGCCGTCTTGTACTTGCAACCACGACGTATAACACCGATATTTTCCCGCATATGAAGACGTTTATCCATCATTTGATCGGGCGAAATTATCAGAACAGACATGTCGCTTTTATCGAAAATGGTTCTTGGTCTCCGATGGCAGCTAAAGTCATGAAATCCATGCTTGAGAATAGCAAAAATCTCACTTTTGCCGATAAAACCGTCACCATCAAATCCGCCATGAACGATTCATCGCGCGATGAACTCATGGCTTTGGCCTCAGAGTTGTGCAGCGGTTACGAAGCTTTAAGCAATGATATTGCCAATAAAAACAATTTGAATGCTTTGTTCAAGATTGGCTATGGGCTTTATGTCGTCACTTCAAGTGACGGAAAACGTGACAACGGTCTCATTGTGAATACTGTCACTCAGGTCACCAATACGCCAAACCGCATAGCAGTCACGATTAATAAACAGAATTATTCGCATCATGTCATTCAGCAAACCGGAATGATGAATGTCAATTGTCTCTCGATTGAAGCCCCATTCAGCATGTTTGAACGTTTTGGGTTCCACAGTGGCCGCAATGTCAATAAATTCGAAAACATGCCCATTGTGCGTTCAGATAATGGCCTCGTGATTTTGTCTTCCGGCATTAATGCGATGCTTTCTTTGAAAGTCGAAAAATATGTCGATCTCGAGACACATGGCATGTTTATTTGCAGCATTACCGAAGCGCGAGTCATGAACCAAGTCGAGACAATGACTTATACATACTACCAGAATGAAGTAAAACCGAAGCCTAAAACTGAAGGCAAAAAAGGGTATGTTTGTAAAGTCTGCGGCTGGGTTTATGAAGGCGATGAACTGCCCAATGATATCATCTGTCCGCTTTGTAAACACGGTGCCGTAGATTTCGAACCGATTTAGGTTTCACAAAAATTTGCGCCAGAAGGACATGACAATCATGGATAATATCAAACTTGAGCCGCATCAGAAATTGATTTGTATTGCTGCAGTCGATGCATTGGGCGGCATAGGTTTGAGGGGCGGTATCCCATGGGATTTGCCTGATGATAGGGCTTTTTTTAAAGCCCAGACGTGTGGATTTCCCATGATTATGGGACGTAAAACATTTGACAGCCTCGGCAGAAAGCCCTTGCCGGGGCGTTCGGCGGCTGTCTGGTCTCGCAGGTTATCCCATGTTGAATGTGAGAATTTGTGCATACACGAGGATTTGTCGATGCTTTTGTCATGGTGTTTTGCACGGAATCATACGGTTTTTTGTATCGGTGGAGCGCAGGTTTATGCGGCTTTACTGCATCTTGCAACCGAAATCATGATCAGTCGAGTGCCTGGAAACTGGGACTGTGACGTACATTTTCCAAGCTTTGAAACTTTTCACCTCGAATCGGTTCAAAAAATGGCAGGATTTAGCTTGGAATGCTGGAAAAGAATAAGGCAGAAATAAGTGCAGGACACTGATGCAGTTTGTAATAGGCAATAAACTTGGAACTGTTTGTATATAGGAATAGAATAGTAGATTATTTTAAGTGCATGACGCACTTAAAAACATCACGCATGTATGGATAAGGAAGGTTATGATGAAAAAAATATCGCCATTTGTGATTGCCGGTTTGATTCTTTCGTTGTCAGGTTGTACGGATGATACGCCGATAGAAACAGATTTTTGTCCCGATAATCCGGATAAGAATGTGCCTGGGGTCTGTGGCTGCGACGTGGAAGATAGTGATTTGAATCATAACAATATTCCTGATTGCTTAGAGCCGGATATGGATTTGTGTCCGGATGATCCGGATAAAACAATGCCCGGCATTTGCGGCTGCGGTGTGGCAGATACAGATGAAAACTCCAGTACTGTGCCGGATTGTTTGGAAACAGATATGGATTTATGTCCTGAAGATCCAGAGAAAACAACGCCTGGCATTTGCGGCTGCGGTGTGCCTGATGTCGATTCGGATGGCGATGGTACCATGGATTGCCAGGATGCATGTCCGAAAGATGCCAATAAAATAGAAAGTGGCATTTGCGGCTGCGGTTATTTGGATGAAGGGGATAACATTGCTGATTCGGATGGCGATGGTACACCTGATTGTTTAGATTTATGTCCTGATAATCCGCTTAAAACTGAGCCGGGACAGGGGGATTGCGGCTGGCTCGATACTGACGGCGATGGCGTTGAAGATAAGGACGATGCTTGTATTTACAATCCTACGATTACCAAGTCAGGCGTTGACTGTAATATCAAGCAGAATAATGGAACAACGATTTTCGAAATTTGGACCGCCGGTGATTTTGAAACTCTGAAAACAGAATTGGATAAGCGTACCGCCGATGGCGCAACACCTACGGATACCTATAAAATTCAGTTAATGCGCAATATCGATTTAAATGAAAAGTATCGCATCGATACGCATGATGGAAAATGTATGACCGATTTCGTTTCCATTGACTTGAATCATGCGGAATTCGATGGCAAAAAACATACAGTTCAGTTTACACAGGATAAAGTACGCTGTGCACTCACCAAACCGATTTTTAATCAGGTCATATCCTCACAGATCCACGATTTGAACCTGAATTATGATATGAACGGAAGAGCCAGTGCCGTTTTGGCAAACGAAATCAAAAGTTCGACCGTCAAAAATGTCGGGTGGAATGGGGATTTCGTTTCCGGTTTCAGCTCGATTTATGGTGAAACAGGGTCAAGCTTCAGTGTGATTGCAGATAATGTCCATCAATCAACGCTTGAAAATATCCACCAGACGGGATCCATTCAGGCTTTGGATATGAACTATTATGGACTTGTCAATTATTTAGATGAAACAAAAGTGACAAATGTTGATATCCAGATTTCCGATTTGATGCTTTTGAAGGATTCGGTTTCAGCTTTTGGTTACATTGGAAATTTGTCAGAAATTGATGACATCAGCGTAAGTATTGATAAACTTAAAGTATATAGTGGCAGTTATCTTGGTGTATTCCAGACAATGCACGATACCATTAGTTTCGATATCTTGAATATTAATATGAATGATGTCGATATTATAAGCACCGGGGAATACCGTCAGGGTGAATTGTCTCTTGTGACAGATACTTTGACGGGGAAACTTTCTCATCTTAACATCAATGTCGGCAAACTCTATAGCTATGAAAAAGTTTATGGGCTCATGCGCCAAATCGAAGAGTCTGCAAGCGTTGAGAATGTTGAACTGAATCTTGGCGAAATGATGGTCAAGGAAAGCATCTATGGTATTTGCTATAGAAATTATGGCACAATCAAGAATGTTAAAATTCAGAGTACTGCACTTGAAAGCACCGTACATAGTATTTATGGAGCAATGTATGAGCAAACAAGCAGCGGTAGCATTGAAGATGCAACGCTAACATTTGGAAACATAAAAACGATGGAAGCGATTTATGGTTTCGCTTCATCAAACTATGGTACGATAAAAAATTATAGAATTAATGCTGAACAGTTGGAAACAATATCAGGAAACGTGAATGGGCTTGTGAGCTCAACTGGTGAAGATTCAGTCATTGATAAAGTGGATATGATGTATCAAACGGTTAAAGCCAGTCAAACAGTTTATGGCATTGGCGTGTTTATGAGAGGCGATGTGAGTAATGTGTCTTTTTATGGAGATTTGTATCTGAAATCTGACTATGATTTTAGTATCATGAATCGAGGTGTCAGCGAGTCAAGTTATCATAATATCGTTGCTTCCATGCGTGTTCGTCAGAGGAATTATGATGAAACAACGGGAAACTATACTGATTTGACGCTTTTTAATAAGCCCTATTGTTTTGAAAGATTAGATATGGGGGTAGCTCCGGTAGTAAATTATTACTATCGCGGCGATGAAACCCAGGAGAGTGTTCGTTTTATAGAAGAAGGTCGAACAGCAGCCGATGAATTTATTGCTTTCCAGCCTACGGCTTCTGAAGATGTCTTAAATGGTATTGTTGCAAAATTAAATACCGCTGAGGCGGATGTGTGGACATGGGCAGAAGTCGAAGAAGACGGTGCCAAAATCAAAATTCCCAGATTGAAGTAACTCAATGCTCACTAGGGGGAGTGGGGCAAATCTTCTTATTGCGGGATTCTAAAGGGGCTCAGCCCCTTTAGTGGGGTGTGGGGCAAAGCCCCACAAAACCTTCGCGTAAGCCATGATCTTTTTTATGTCCCGGTGCTTACCACATGTGAAGGTTAAAACCGAAGGCTTCATTGTCTTTCATGGCATCAAGTTCGGTAACATCGATACAGCCATCGGGGGTATTGCAGGCTATATTGCCAGATGCTTTGCCATAGACGTCCTTGAATGAATAGCGTATGCCGCCTGTCTCATAGTTTTCAACCCTGTTGTCGAGCAGGCGCATTTCTTTGAGGTTTGTGGCTGAAATCATGCCTTCTTTCACAAGGTTGTCTTTGATGCAGACTTTGTTGCGGTTGGTCAGCATCAGACGCGTTCCCTGAACTTCATTTTTTACAAAGAAACTGGGATAAGGCTGATCCATGTCTGTGCCGTAAGAACAGCAGACTGCATAGCCGCATCCTATACTTTTGGTAAATTTCTCAAACTTATTTTTATACAGGATATAAGACGATTTGGCTTTAGGGATGAATGGATTGTCAATATATCTATCCATATCCCCTTGTGAGAAGGTGTTGTATTCTACAAAAAGATTGTAAACATCATTATTGACGATATCACCGCCCACATTGTCATGGAATATATTATTGTCAATGATAACATTGGTGTTGGGACGACCCACTCCCTCAAAGTCAATCCCGAATTGCGGTGATGTGCCGCTCGTATGATGAATCTTGTTATGGGTGATACGCAGACCATTGACACCAACCACTGAAATCCCTTGACGGAAGTTGTCGTCAAAATCGGAATTTGCCAAAATAAAGTGTGCCGAAGTCTGAGGTTTATCGGCTGATGGGGCTCTGTCGTAAATCAGAATACCATCGCCGTGGGATTGCCGGAGTTTCATTTTATTGATGAAAATATGGTGAGAATAATAAGACGTGATAATATTACATTCCTCATCTGTTGAATCTTCTTCTGACATCGTATGATCATATTTTTCACCAATGAGTTCGCCGCCTTCAATATAGATATGACTGCGGTTTCTAAGATTAATAATATTGCAATCATAAGTATTCGTTGGAATCATTTGCAATATCACTTTGTCACTCATAATCAGTGCCATGCCATCAAGCGGCCGAATCCCTTCCGTAAAATTCGATTCAGGACTATAACCAATAGGGTAGTGACCATCTGGAATAATAATTCTGCGATAACCGGCATGGTAGGCATCTTCAATCGCTTGATTGATGCCTTTTGTCGTTTCTTCAGCTTTGGAAACATCATAAACGTTAGAAATATTGTATTTCTTGATATCGATGGTGGTTTCATAGCCATATTCAGGCAAATCAGGAAATTCAATCACAGGATGTTTGGGGTATTTCCATTCCGCACAAGAACCTTCGAGTTCTGAGAGCTCTTTGAGTTCAGGAAGCGGATTCTCCGGCATCAGGCGTACAGTACAATCGAGAATGTCGTCGCCATTGATATCTTTACAATCGCATGTGGCAGCATCTGCATTGCACAATGCGGCTTCGTCACATGTTCTGATGACCTGCCATTTGCCGTCTACACATTGGTTAAGCTTTGCATCATCACAGAAAAACGTGTCTTTTTGGCATTCATCAGAACAGGCGGCAAGACACAGGGCCCCCAAACTGATCATCGAATAAATTCTAGCCTGGCGTGTTTTCATTTAAAATCTCCAAGTTTATTCATGTATAAAACAAGTTGGATTGTAGGTTCTAGAGGGTTTAAGCTCCTTGGCGTGGTTTGGGACTCAAGTCCCCCAAAAACTTTGCAACAGGAAAGCGAAATGGGATACAGGGTTCCATTCCGCCCCTAAACGTTAGTAACCAGTATTCGGCTAACTTACGAAAACGTTAATCCATTGTGGGTTCCAAGGGGCTCAGCCCTTTGGTGGGGATTGGGGCGAAGCCCCAAAAGAACTTTGCATACTTCTTAGGGGGGCAAGCCCCCTACGGCGCTATTTGCTTTGCAAATACGCGCCTACCCCCGATGCGGGGCTTTGCCCCGCAACGCCCCCAAATCAGCATGATTCAGTCCTTTCCTAAATGCGGTGTTGAAATCCCCTCAAAGACCGCCATAAACAGCATGACAGAAGAGAGTAAGAAATGAAACAGCAGAGATGGATAACCCTCATTTTTTTCGCATCATTATTGTCGGTATTCAGTTTAGGATGTTCAAAACAAACGCCTGAACCTACAAAATCTTCCGATGCACCGGCTGCTGAAGC
>JAGBXG010000380.1 GCA_017629415.1 Pseudomonadota bacterium
CGTATTTCTCTCAAGGTTTTCATAATCCCGAATAGCTCAGTTGGTTAGAGCGGGTGACTGTTAATCACTAGGTCGGGAGTTCAAGTCTCTCTTCGGGAGTTAAAGGCTCAGCAGAAATGCTGAGCCTTTTTTCGTTTTTAAGCTTGAGTTCATCTTTTTATTTTTAAGCTTGAGTTCATCTTTTTATTTTTAAGCTTGAGTTCACCTTCTTCTCTGAATAGTTTTTTCCACTGTGGTGATTGGGTGTACGCAAAAAGGAGAAGAATTTGTGATTCAAAATAAACGATATCGCCAGTTTACGGTTTTAATTAATGAAGACGGGATGCGTCTGGATGAATATTTGTCTTATAAATTGGGACGATTTTCGCGGTCAAAGGCCAGTCAGTGTATTAAATCTGGGGCGGTGAGCATTGAACCGTTCAGGCCGCCTAAACCTGCATTAAAAGTGCATACAGATGATGTGATTGCGTTGGCACAGACGATGTCTGGTGATGTACCGATGTATGATGAAATTCAAATTCTGGATGAGACAGATGATTTTTGGGTTTTGAACAAACCGGCAGGGATGGCCGTACATCCGACAGCCAATATTTATCATAATACGGTGACGCGTTTTATTGAGACTGAACTTCATGCATTGCCTTATGTCGTGCATCGGTTGGATAAGGAAACATCCGGAGTTTTGGTGGTGGCTAAAAATCCGCAGGTATGTAAAGCTTTGGATGCTTTATTTTTGACGCGCGATGTTCGAAAACAATATGAAGCGATTGTTTACAATGCGGGAAGCCGATTTTATCCGGGGGCACGGGAGGAAATTGAAATTCCTTTGGGGTTTGCAGGATGGGTTTTGCCGCGTATTACGATGGGGATTGGTGAGCTTGAGGCGCATACATCAGTAGAATGTGTTGAAATCAGTGGTGAACTGGCCAAGCTTCGTGTGGAGTTGCATTCGGGGCGGCAACATCAGATTCGTGTGCATTTGGCTTTAACGGGTACGCCGATTATAGGCGATAAATTGTATTTCTTTGGGGAACAATTTTACAAAGATTGGCTGGATGGCAAAGATGTTCCGATGTTTACGCCGCACAGGCAGTTGTTGCATGCGGCAAAATTGGAGCTGACCTGGCAAGGGCGCGATTATGTCTGGCAGGCTCCTGTACCCGAAGTCATGCATTCTGTTTTTAGAACTCCGATTTTGCCTTCGATGTTTCCGACTTCTTATGCGGAATTATTTGGGCAAAGGCAGGCATAAGATGTTTGTGGGATTCCAAAGGGGCTTGAGCCCCTTTGGTGGGGTTCGGGGCAACGCCCCGGCGGGGTTTGGGGCAGAGCCCCATAAGTGTTTGCGCTGCGTATGTCGGGCGTAAGACCGGCATAGCAAGCGCGCGCAAGGCGTATGACGTGCGTAGCGCGTCATAGCCGCGCTGTTATGATGTTATTGTTAATGTCGCTTATCAAAATCTGTTAGAGGATATTGGTTTAATGGTATAGGTATATTTTGTCGCACCTTTGGGTGTTTTCAGTTTGAATTTATCATAGCGCTTTTGCGCCTTTTTTTAAGGAGACTACCGTATGTCTTTTGTTCCATGGGTAGCATTCCTGGTCTTGGTTTTTGCATTGCTTGCCCTTGACCTTGGTGTGCTTAACCGCAAAGTGCACGAAATCAGCTCGAAAGAAGCACTCAAATGGACGGCTTTTTGGATTGGTCTTGCCTTGCTTTTCGGCGTTGGCATTTACTTTATGTATGAGTACCACTGGATGGGCGTTGGGCTGCACGAAGGTGCGGTTGGCGGTGACACCAAAGGTGCGGATGCTTTGATGCTTTATCTGAGCGGCTATCTTATCGAGAAAGCCCTGTCTCTGGATAACATTGCCGTGATGGCGATGATTTTTGGTTCATTTGCGATTCCTTTGAAGTATCAGCATCGTGTGCTGTTTTGGGGCATTTTGGGTGCATTGGTATTCCGTGGCATCATGATTGCGTTTGGCGCGGCAGTCGTGTCGCAGTGGTCGTGGGTCCTTTATATCTTTGGTGCGGTTCTTATTGGCATGGCCATTCACAGTACGTTTGGTGGCGATGATGATACGGATCCGAAAGATAAATGGATCACGAAATTCATGATGAAACACTTCAATTACACGCCGGAAATTACTGGCATGCACTTCTTTGAGAAGATTGATGGCAAAAAGTTTATTACGCCGCTGCTGGTTGCTCTGGTTGTTATTGAATTTAGCGATATTATCTTTGCAGTGGATTCGATTCCGGCCATTTTTGGTATCACGACGGATCCGTTCATTGTATTTACATCGAATATCTTCGCCATTCTGGGCCTTCGTTCGCTGTATTTCGTGTTGGCCAGTATGATTGAGAAATTTGCCGGTCTCAAATATGCGATTGGTTTCATTCTCGTCTTTGTCGGTGTCAAGCTGCTGATTCCTGCCGGTTATGATATATACAATTATATGAACGAACTTGAAGGTGAAGCTGCATTGCATGCCTTCCATCTTCCGGTTTGGACGAGCCTTGTCGTTGTCGTGGGCTCTGTGACCGTCGGTATCATTGGCAGTTTGATTTACAACAGCCGTCATCCTGAAGTTGCAGAAAAAGCCGATGAGGTTGCTGAGAAAGATGCCGAAGAAGTGAAAGAAGCCTAATTGGGATATATCGGTTTCGCGCTATTGCCCTTCGGTCAATACGCACGATTTTGAGCCGGGCTATCGGATTTCATCCGATACACCCGGCTTTTTTGTATTAATTTCGCGCTATTGCCCTTCGGTCAATACGCACGATTTTGAGCCGGGCTATCGGATTTCATCCGATACACCCGGCTTTTTTGTGTGTATTTGAGGCATTGTTTATGCATAAAAATAAATGATATGATATCTTTGTTTTTTAAGCTTGTGCGACAATTTCTGATGGAGGTTATGATGAAACGTATTTTAGGATTAGGTTTTGTGCTTTGTTGTGCTTTGGCTTTGCCGGTTCAGGCATTTGCAGATGGCAAATGCTACAGCAATAGTGATTGCGGCAATGGCGTAGCTTGTCACAGCGGTGTTTGTGCAACGGCTGCCGGCGGTAAATGTTACAGCAGCAAAGACTGTGGACCTGGTGTAGCTTGTCACAGCGGCAAATGTGCCACAGCTCCCGACGGTAAATGCTACAGCAACAGCGATTGCGGCGGAGCTAAATGTCACAGTGGCAAATGTTCAAGCGGTGGCGGCAAGTGTTACAGCAGCAGTGATTGTGGCAATGGCGTGGCCTGTCACAGCGGCGTTTGTGCCACAGCAGCTGGTGGCAAATGCTACAGCAACAAAGATTGTGGACCTGGTGTAGCTTGTCACAGCGGCAAATGTGCCACAGCTCCCGATGGCAAGTGCTATAGCGACAACGATTGCGGCGGCGCCAAATGTCGCAGTGGCAAATGTTCGACTTAATTTTTGGGGGGGCTTTGCCCCAAACCTCGCTGGGGCTCTGCCTACGGTGTACGCAAAGTTCTTTTGGGGGCTCTGCCCCAAACCCCGCCAAGGGGCTGAGCCCCTTGGAACCTGCAATGGATTTGATGTTTTTGTGAATGAGCCCCTTGGAACCCACCATGGGGACTTACGATTTTTGTAAGTAAACTCATCTGTGTTTACTAACTTTTTGGGGCGGGATAGGACTCGCTGAGCGTATCAATAAAAAAAACGCGGCTTGAAGGCCGCGTTTTTTGTAGATGACACGATGGGATTATTTGAAGACGTCGAAACCGAGGTTGAAGAGCAAGGTGTTGGTGATTTGCCAATCGGTGGTAACGAACGGAGCAAGTTTTGCGGTCAAGGTGTAATCGAGGCTTGCCCATGAAGCCATTTTTACGCTGATTTTTGCAGCGATATCGGAGTGGATGAGGGAAGCACCGTCGAGGCCGTGGTCATCGTCGATGGCGCAAGGATAGTAGAGGCTACCGGAGAGTGACCAGTTGACATAGCCAACGAAAACGCCGCTGAGTTCGATTTCCCCTTCGACACCGACAGAGTTTGTGTCGACGAGTTGGATGACATCATAGAAAGCGTCGTCGTCATCATCATCGAATGAAACATAACCGCCATCGGCGATGAGGTGCTGACCGGCGGCACCGACTTTGATGGAGACATTAAGCATTTCGTGGTTGTACGGATTGAAGAAGAAACCGACGGATTCGGAGAGGACGAGGGGTTCGCCAGCACTGGAGAGTTTGATGGCTTCTTGAGCTTTCAGAGCTTGCGTGCGAGCAAGTTTTGAGTCGTCTTTTTCGTCAATCTTTGTGCCGGCGTTGTAATAACGCACGGTGGTGTCTTCGTCAGAAACATAATAGCCTGGGAAGAGTGAAGTTTGGAGACGGAAGCGGATGAAGGGACCGACCCATTCTGCATTGGGGATACGGAAGAGTCCGAGGGTTTGGAAATCGAATTTATCCGTGGATTTGAGGAAGCTGTCGATGCTGGGTGTTTTGGTCTGTTGATGTTCGACATCGAGTTTATTTTGCCATTCAAAATTTTTGTAGACGCCGTCGATGCCGCCTTTGATGTAGAGGCCGAATGTGAAGGCGGTACCATCGGTCACGCCGTCAACATCTTTGTTGTAGTTTAAAGCGGCGGAACCGCCAAGGCGCAGTTTGGGGTACCAGCCTGTTTCGCGTTTCATGCCTTCTTTAATGGCTTTTTCGGCTTCTTCGTCGCCGGTCACTTTGCGTTCGCTTTCGATAGCGATGGTTTTGTCGCCCTGGCTCAGTGAATTATCTTGTGCCATTGCCATGGATGAAAATGTTCCGAAGAGGAACAGTGTGCTGAGCAACAGTGTCCAACGTTTAAAGTTAAGCATACTTTCTCCTTTGATAAATGTTTTCCCTATTTGGGAACGAAATCTGAGTGGGCGGATGTGGTTTTGGGGCCCACACATAAAACATGGGTATTTTACCACTACGCATGGGAATGATCAAATTGAGACGTTAGTGGGTTATGGGTTTTGTTTTTGAATGAGGAGTGATTTAAGAGGTTTCATAGTGTGGAGGGAATGGGGTTTATGGAAATGTGGGGTTGAGATTTTTTGTGTTGTGTTCTGTGCTTGAAACACTATTAAAAACGCATTAAAGGACAAGATTTATTCGATATGGTTTGGGCCATATTTTAAGCCTATTTTTTGGATTTTATTTTCTGAACGTGTTCCATGTTTGAGTATTTTGTAGGTCTTCGTTATCTGTTGAACAGAGCGCGAGTGAGTTTATCTATCATTTCTTTGATTTCCATTTGCGGTGTTTTTTTAGGTGTGACGGCGTTGGTGTCAGTCATTTCTGTGGCAAGTGGTTTTGAGGATGTTTTTCGTGACAAAGTATTGGGGGTGAACAGTCATGTGCTTGTGATGACATACAAGCAGGATGATTTTCGAGAGTATCGTGATGTTCAGCAGACCTTGGAGGATTATTCGAGTGAAATTTTAGAGACAGCACCTTTTATATTTCACGAGATGATGATCGCCATTGGTTCGAAGGTTTCAGGCATTTTGATCAAGGGTGTGGAGCCTGAGACGATGATGGGGGTGAGTGATTTAGCCAAATATATTATTGCTGAGGATGATACGGCTCGTGCAGCTTTACTTGAGGAGTTGCACTATTCGCCTGAAGCTCATGGTGAAGTGCCTCCGGTGATTATTGGCCGTGTGCTTGCAGAAAAGCTGAAAGCCAAAATTGGTGATGAAGTTCGCGTAATATCGCCGCGCCGCGGTGTTGTTGGTGAGCACCAATATGGTCCGAGTCAGATGGAGCCGACGCAGAAGCGATTTAGAATTATCGCGTTTTATGATTCTGGATTTTATGATTATGACAATCGTCTTTTGATATGTGATTATAAGGCATTACAAGAGTTTTTTAATCTTGATGATGTGGTGACAGGTGTTGAAGTTCGTGTGAAAGACATTAACAAGACAGGCGAGCTTCGGGATGCCGTAACACCGATATTGAACAGCAATCCAGGTCTTGATCGTTATAAGGTGATTGACTGGCAGGATTTAAATCGGAGTTTATTTACGAGTCTTCATCTTCAGAAGGTGACGCTGAGCATTATCATGCTTTTCATCGTGATCGTTGCGAGTTTTAATATTGTGGGTACGTTGATCATGATGGTTTTGGACAAGCAGCGTGATATTTCGATCATGAAGTCGATGGGGGCGAGCGATGGCATGATCATGCGGACTTTTATTTATCAGGGGATGTTTATTGGCGGTATTGGTACAGTTCTTGGACTTTTAGGGGGGCTTTTAGTATGTTATTTGTTGACCTTGTATGAGTTTGAATTGGATGCCACGGTTTATCTCATCAGTTCATTGCCAGTGAAATTGGATCCATCTGTATTTGCGATGGTGGGGATATCGACGATGTTTATCAGTTTTCTGGCGACGCTATATCCTTCTTGGTGGGCGACTCAGCTGTCTCCGGTTGAAGGCTTGAGATACGAGTAGTACATGTTTGGCTTGGGCTTTCCTGAAATTGTTTTTATTTTTGTGGTAGCTGCCATTGTTTTGGGGCCCGAGCATATGCCTCGTGCGGCGAATTTGCTTGGGAAATGGAGTGCCAAACTTCGCAGTGCTGCAACGAGTTTTGGTGAAGCCATTGCTAATGATGAAGATTTGCGGGAAATTAAGACGACTGTTGATGAAGTGAAAACAGAAATTGACAGTGTTAAATCTGAATTTGTGAATGCCAAACGCGAGGTTTTAGAAATTTCTGGCAGTGCTCAATCTGCTTTTGAAGAGGCTCGTCGTGAGTTGAAAAATCTTGGGCGTATGGATGAAACCGGGGAAAACCTGGAAAGTTTGTCATCAGATGAGGATTTGAGTGTTTCTTCAGATGCTCAAGCTGATGTTTTTGTAACGGGTTTGCTCCAGAGAACAGCTCGGGCAGAAGCATCTTCGGATTTATCCGAACCGGTATTGCGTCAGATTGATTTGGCGCGGCCGATTCTTTTGCCTGGAGAAATATCGCGCAAAGTTTCACGTTTTAGGATCCCTATGCCGGCTGTGAGCAGTGAGGCAAAACCAGAATCGCAGCACCCCATCGTTTTGGCTCAGGTGAATTCTTGTACGCCGTTTTTGCGCATTCGCAGGCTGGATAAAGCTGCCGTAGGGTGTACTGAGGCTTTGCGGATTGTCAGATTGACAGCAGCAGATATGCCGCAGGCAGGGAGGGTACAGGATGTCTGAGAAAACAACTTTGCCCAGGCAAAAAAAAGCAGTCAATCCAACGGCTGAAATGCCATTTTATGCCCATTTCGTTGAGCTGCGGTCTCGGCTTATAAAATGTTTAGTGGCGGTTTTTGCGGGGACATTGGTATGTTTTGCTTTTGCCACGACTTTATATGGTTTTCTGGCTGCACCTGTTTATGAGGCATTGCCCGAAGCCAGCCGTGAGCTTGTTTTTCTCAATCCTGTAGAGCCATTTTTTGTCTATCTGAAGATAAGTATATTGGCTGGTTTTATTGTTACGTTGCCGTATGTTTTTTTTCAGATATGGCGTTTTATTGCACCTGGGCTTTATGCCCATGAACGTCGTGCAATGATTCCGCTAGTCATTGTTTCGACAGTGATATTTTTACTGGGTGCCGTATTTTGTTATGGTCTTATTTTGCCGTTGGGATTGAAAACATTGATTGCAGCAGGGATGACGGAAGACTTTGCAGCAACGGCACAGATTTCCATGGCGAATTATTATGATTTGGTCATTAAATTGATTCTGGCATTTGGGATTGTTTTTGAAATGCCGGTATTTAGTTATTTTTTGACCAAACTTGGTGTGATTACGCATCATACATTGATGCGTTATTGGCGTATTGCCGTGGTGTGTATTTTTGTGGTGGCCGCAATTCTGACGCCTCCAGATGTGATCAGTCAGATATCTTTAGCGACACCGATGTGTTTGCTTTATGTGGTTTCCATTGGTGTGGCTAAGCTTGCAGGCAGAGGTCAGCATGCGGCGGTCGAATCTCATGATTAGGTGAAAATGATGTGGCATCGATATCGTAGAACCGTATATGCGGTATTTTGTTTTTTCATATTTTCGTTGGTCTGTGTGCCTGCGTATGCTGAGTCTACGGATGAGCTTGAGGTGGACTGGGCATTGGATGGTGGATTGACGGGGACAACAGGTGCGTTGTGGATCATGTTTGAGCTTATCAAAGATGAATTTGCTCCATCGCGCTGTGTTTGGTGTGAAACGAATGAAATGGACGAGACCATCACGGATGCTTTATCTTGGCCAACGCCCAGATATGCCGCCAAATCGGCTGATGCCGTGGCTTTTGGTGTGATTCCTGTATTGGCAGTGGGGGCATTGGCACTTTCCAGCGGTCTTGAGGGACGTATTGAAAATTTGGGTGCAGATGCGCTTTTGCTCGTGGAAACGCTGACCATCAGTTCGCTGGCGAATCAGTTTGTGAAATTTAGTGTGGGACGAGCAAGACCGTTTACGATTCGTGATGATCCTGAAATGTATGACGACAGGGCGGATGATAATTTATCATTTTATTCCGGTCATACGAATATGGCGTTTGCGCTTGTCGTTTCTGCGGGAACGATTGCGCATATTCGAAATTATGATGCCGAGCCTTATATTTGGGGATTTGGCATACCTGCTGCGCTTTTTGTGGCATATTCCCGTATCGCTGCAGAAAAACACTATTTTACGGATGTTTTGATTGGCGCTGCGATGGGCAGTCTGGTGGGTTTTTTAGTTCCTTGGCTTCATAAGACAACAGCTGAATCTAAAGATTTGCCTGTTCAAAATGTTTCGATGGGATTTGGCGGCAATATGTTGTCCATTTCTGGGGAGTTTTAATCGTTGCACGCGGAGGTTTGACAAGTCCATCGTGTCATGGTCGAAACCTCTTGAAAGATTAGGCTTTTAAAAGGGTAGAAAAAAAGCCGTGTGGTTTTCCACACGGCTTTTTTGTTATGGGATATTGATATTATTTAAGTTTGAAGACGGTTTCAACGGCTCCGAAACGAATCAGGTCTCCATTTTTGAGGAATTTTCGTTCTGTTCTTTCATTGTTGATGTAGAGGCCGTTTGAGGAACCGAAGTCTCGGATTTCGTAACGTTTACCTTCATCTGTTTTGATGGCGGCATGTTTTCTGGAGACGGATTTATCGGCGAGGTAGATATCATTTTCAGGATATGAACCGATGGTAGTCATATCTTTTTTGATGAAGAAGGTGGTGTCAGCCATGGGTCCGCGAGTGATTTGAATTTTACCGCGATCCGGCATTTGATAATAGGGGCAATCGGGGAGGCCGCCGGAGAGGCAGAATTCGCCGTTAAATCCATAGAGTTGCTGCGGAATGGGTTTACCGCAAGTGGCGCAGCAGACTTCTTGTGGGCCTTCATCGATATATTCTTTGTCGTCGTTGCGATTTCTTGCGACGATGAAGAAGCCAACAACGCCAGCGCCGAGGAGTAGGAGGAGTGAGATGGTAATCCAGAGAACGGTGCGATTTTTCTTCAGCTCAGGCCATGTAATTTTAGTGCCCGCTTTTTCTTCGCCGGTAGCTGTTTTTACGACGAGCTGAAGGTTATATTTTCCGGGTTCAAGGTAATTGTCGCCGGACATATCCAACGTGGCATCATAGATGTAACGTTTATAGATGAAGTCATAGACATCGCGTTGAATTCTCTGTTGGAATTCGGCTTGGTTATAGGCTGGGAAATAGGGGCCGTTTGCGTTTGTGGCGATGCGTTTGAGGAGAGCGGCATTTGTCAATGCGCGTTCGCCGTCCGGGCTATAGCCGACGACGATGGGTGTGATATGGTTCTTTTTGAGTTCGTCTGTGAAGGCACCGATGAGCTGGATGGCGCGTTCTCTGTCGCCGACGATAGCACCTTCGGCGTCGCTGATGATGACGACGAATTTTTGCGAAACATTTTGGAGGTTGGTGAGGACTGAGATGGCCGGCTGGAATGCGGCAAACATGTTTGGTTCGATGACATCGGTGGTTTTCAGTTCGCCGATGGCACGGTTGAGCGAAGATTCAGAGGCTTTAGACCATCCGATGGAGTTGCCAGTGATATCGTAAGGCACGGCATTGACCATATCGATGGGACGATTCATCATCTGAATTAATGTGGTCAATGTGGCGCGGATGCCGAAACTTTCTTCTGAATAGTTTTTTGCGATGGGGAAAACGAACAGGATGCCTACGCTTTTATCACCCTGTAAAAATTCTCGCATTTCCGATTTGACGACTTCCGGTTTTTTTCCATCGATGAGCACACTGCAGTCTTCAGCGTTGATCCCGACGATAGTTGAAGCATTATCGCCTTGTCGAGCATCGAAATAGACCGAAACTTTGGCTTCTTCTGTAGGCGAATTTTCTTCTGGCGTAACGACATCAAGAATTTTCACAGAATCTGCGAAGACAAACGACGGCATTAATAGGACCGTCAATAGGACAAAAATCCAAGTCAAAATGCCGGATTTTTTATGCATAAGTTCCTCCACCTGCTGAAATCGAACTCTGAATGATGGGGTGAATTATGCCATCATCAGAAAATATACGTCCCAAAATTGTATCACAATGCGCCTGTACAGACAATATTTGCGGTCTGTGTTGGGGTCTGCTGTTTGGGGCGTTGCGGGGTGTCCCCGCATAGGGGGTAGGCACGTATTTGCGCGCGGCTATGCCGGCCACAAGGGCCGTCATACGCCTTGCGTTGCGCGTCTATTTTGCGTTGCAAAATACGCCGCGCAAAAAGTGCCGCAGGGGGCTTTGCGACAGTGTAAAAAAAGTGGTACACTTTCGTGGCAAATTCGGTTTACATCCCATGTGATACTAATTAAATAAGGACTGTTAGAGGTGCTTATGAATTTTCTTCGCAAACACCCTATAAGAAGTATCGCATGGGACTGCCGAAAATGCCACAAGAAATCATAAATCGTCTTAAAGACTCAATGAGGACTTCAACGCCGATCAAAAGTTTACTCACAGAGACCTTAAATTTAATCGCTGAAGCAGAATTTGAAGCACAAATCGGTGTAAGACCTTATGAACGCTCAAACGATCGCAAAGGATATCGCTTA
>JAGBXG010000381.1 GCA_017629415.1 Pseudomonadota bacterium
GATTGCGGGATTCCAAAGGGGCTCAGCCCCTTTGGCGGGGTTTGGGGCGGAGCCCCAAGAAAAAGGGGTCCGGGGCAACGCCCCGGCGGCGTTGCGGCGGAGCTCCAAATCTCTGAGTTTCAAAATTTTTATCGTCGTTCTACGGCCAATTTGATTTGTTTTACGCGTTTGGGGAATTCGAGTAAAATTTCAACGACAGGTTCGGTCGGTGAACCCCATTCGGCAGTTTCCTCATCGCATCGTACTTTATAATGTTTGATCCAACCTTTAGCTTGAGCCTGGCTGAGTACGGCGATGGCTGTGCGTTGCAAGGTACTCCAGAGCATGGCATCATTGCGCGGTCGATGTTTGAGAATATCGGCACATCGTGCATCGACTTCTTCCAGAATACGAGCTTCGATAGCAGCTTGTTCAGAATCTTGTTGTGATGCTGTGGGTTGGAGTGTATCTGCCAATATGCTTGGGAGCGTGGGTTCAGCAACATAAACATCGAGGCGTGCTCGCATGTTGTTAGAAAGGCCGAGGGTATGGGGGACACAGGGCTCTGGGATATTAAGTTCCCTGCGTGCCATGGAAGGGGTGCCTTGTGCGACAGGGGGCATTCTGCCGATGACTTGTCGGCGATTAACGGTCATGTTGCGCATCACTTCGACGCCATTTTCATTGAGGTATGCGGCATCGTCGGTTGAAATGCCGTCCAGTTCGTGAACGCCGCGCAGGTTTTGTGTTTTGGATAAAGCCAGTGGTGCTATCAAACTTGAGGGAGGGAGCCATTCTGCCGATCGGCGTCCTGGGGTAATGGTGGAAACCCAGGGCCATGCAAAAGACGCAAAAGATGGCAAAGCTTTTTGCATTTCGACGATTTTTTCTGCGGATGTCCCGCGAGGTGGATCTAAGAAAAGCCGAAAATGAAATTCGCCGCAGTGCATTTGGCAGTAGGCACAGACTTGAGTTTGGAGGTTAAAATCCGTCAATCCTGGGATAACCAGGGCATGAAAGGGACCTTCATGAAAGACGAGTTCGAGTGCATTTTGGATGCTATGGATATCGGTGATATCGGCATCTCCCGCGAGTGTGCGGCTGGCACCGTTCATGGTGGCATGGCATGAGGCATGCGCCGCGAGATAGCTGGTTTGTTCAATCATGCCGCACAAATGTTGAAATTTGGCAAAGGAATCTGTGCGGATGATGCGTTTAGGGTGTGTCGGGATGTTTTGAATAATGGCTAAAATCATATTCATGCATCTCCGTTGTGGTATCAGATGGCGATTCTGGCGATGGCTTCGAGAATTTCAGTACGCAGTGAGCCGGGTCGCAGATAATTGAGGGCGCGTTTGTAGTGGGCTACGGCCTGACGATGTTCTTGGCAAATTTCGGCGAGACGTGCTTGGAGAACAAGAAAATCGAATGTTGCGAAAAAATCGGCGATTTCATTGACCAAATCGTAAGCGAATTTGGGGTCACCGAGATCGCAGGCTTCTTGGCACCATTGTCTTACCATTTCAAAGGCACGTGATGCAGGGAATTCGCCGCCTCGGAACAAGCCGCGTTTGAGGTTTTGCAAGGCTTGCAAATAGAGGCCATCGGTGACATCGCACCAAAAAAGCGCGAGATATGAGGAGGGAAGATCGGGCATGAGCTGTGCGGCGTTTGTGGCCATATCTCGGCAATTGGCATCGCATGGTCCGCGTTCAGCGCACATGAGTGCGTATTCTGCACAGGTTTCGGGGGTGGGTGTAGTGCAGACGATTTCGTAAAGCAATCGGAAAGCATCGTCATGGAACTCGAGTTTTCTTAAAGACATGGCTGCAATGACGCGAGCTTCAGCGCCTTCGCCGGGCAGTGCACAAGCGAGGGCATGTGCGGCTGCCGCGCGAGCACCGTCGTAGTTGCCGTCATCATAATATTCTCGAGCTTTTTCAAGATGCAGAAGATAGTGACTCATGCCTGAATCTCGCAAGAAGGCAGGGTGTAAGCAAAGGGTTTTCTACCCCAAACCCTGTCAAGGGGTTCAGCCCCTTGGCCCCCACAAATCATATGTCTTGGGGTACAAGGGAGATCAGCAACGCGTATAAACAGAAATGAGTTCTGGGGTACGATCGCGGAATTTGCCGACAAATTTTTTGATGGCATCCAGGCATCCAGGTTCTTTGTCCAAACCGGCTTTTTCGGCAAAAGCTTCCCATTTTTTGAGCATTTCGGCTTCTTTTTCGGTGGGTTCAGCTTTTTTCATGAGTTTCTGAAGTTTTTCGATTTCCACGACATATTCGCCGAGTTCAGCTGGAATTTGGCGGCCGCAATAGGTCACAGGTCCACAGGGTTCAAGGCGGCGTTTGCCCATGCCGAGGAGGAATTTAAACGGTGCGCCTGTTATGGTTTCGAGCTGTTTTAAAACATCGCCGAGATAGATATTATCGAAATAAAGTGTTCCAAGATGAGTGCCAAGACGTTCGAGTTCGCCGCCTAATTCGGTGCCGAAAAGCAGATCCTGAGTCATGATTTTTTCTTCCAGGACTTTGGTATCACAAGCATAAAACGTCAATTCATCTTTCATGGTACACCTCATGGGAAATTGTGTCTGCATGCACACAAAGTGCATATCTATATATTATCGTCAATTGTGATTTAAGTCTATGAAATGTGGTGCATTTCCGGCGTACGCAAAGTTCTTTTGGGGCTCCGCCGCAAATTTTGCCGGGGCTTTGCCCCGGACCCCACCAAAGGGGCTCAAGCCC
>JAGBXG010000382.1 GCA_017629415.1 Pseudomonadota bacterium
CATGAATAGAAATATTATGAATAATAGAGACACCCAAATGCCAGGCATTCCAAAGATGGTGCAGCATCGTGAAGGTAAATCCTGATGCGTTTAAATAAAGAAAAAAATCCTGATTTTGTGATGTTAATGGCCAGTTTGAATGGTCAAATAAGGGAAGATAACTGAATAATATTTAAAAATTAAAGTGTTGCGTGCTATAAGATTCAGAATTTCTTCATTTTGTGACTTATCTTGAACAAAATTCGAGTGCGCGATGTAGGTTTTGAAACGTTGTGAAAAAATGTGGGGTGTGGTAGAAGATGTGCGCTCATGGTGTGGCTGTGAAAATGGTGACACCAACATCATCAGGTTGCCGTATGTGATTGAAAATACGGCGTTTTTTTAAGGAGAAGGCTGAATATGGCGATTAGAAAGACCATTGATGGTAACGAAGCTGCTGCGCATTCCGCGTTTATGACGAACGAAGTCATTTGTATTTATCCGATTACGCCGTCCTCGACGATGGCCGAATTGTCGGATGACTGGGCATCCAAAGCTCAGACCAATATGTGGGGTCAGATTCCTCGCGTTGTCGAAATGCAGAGTGAAGCCGGTGCTGCCGGTGCCGTCCACGGTTCGCTTCAGGCAGGTGCTTTGACGACGACATTTACGGCGTCCCAGGGTTTGCTGCTCAAGATTCCTAACATGTTCAAAATTGCCGGCGAATTGACACCCGCCGTCTTCCACATCGCTGCACGCTGCCTCGCCAGCCATGCACTGTCGATTTTCGGCGACCACAGCGACGTCATGCATGCCCGTACCACCGGTTTTGCATTGCTCTCCTCGACAAGCGTTCAGGAAGCTCAGGATATGGCCATGATCGCCCAGATGGCGACCCTCAAGAGCCGCGTGCCTTTCCTCCACTTCTTCGATGGCTTCCGTACATCCCATGAAGTCAATCGCATCGATATGCTTTCGCTTGACGATGCCCGCGCCCTTATCGACGAAGACCTCTGCAAAGCTCACCATGACCGCGCTCTCAAGCCCGAAAATCCGTCGATTCGTGGTACCGCTCAGAACCCCGACATCTTCTTCCAGGCTCGCGAAGCTTGCAATCCTTACTATGATGCAGTGCCCGGTATCGTCCGCGAAGCCATGAAACGCTTCGAAGAACGTACCGGCCGTAGCTATGACCTCTTCAATTACTATGGCGCTGCCGATGCAGAACGCGTCGTCATCCTCATGGGTTCCGCTGTTGGCGCCGCCGAAGAAGCTTGTGACGCCCTCAACGCCGCCGGCGAAAAAGTCGGTGTCCTCACCGTCCACCTCTATCGTCCGTTCGATGCCAAGGGCATCCTTGCCGCACTGCCCAAGACCGTCAAAGCCATCGCCGTTCTCGACCGCACCAAAGAACCCGGCTCCCTCGGCGAACCCCTCTACCTCGATGTTGTTGCCGCCGTCGCCGAAAACTGGCGCGAAATCGTTGGCACCGCTCAGCCCACCGTCATTGGCGGCCGCTACGGTCTGTCCAGCAAAGAGTTCACACCTGCTATGGCCAAGGCCGTCCTCGATGAACTCAAGAAAGATGCTCCCAAGAACCACTTCACCGTCGGTATCCATGACGATCTGACCAAACACAGCATCGCCTGGGATCCCTCGTTCATCACAGAAGACCCCGAAAATACACGCGCCATCTTCTTCGGACTCGGCAGCGATGGTACCGTCGGCGCCAACAAGAACTCCATCAAGATCATCGGCGAAAACACACCGCTCAACGCTCAGGGTTACTTCGTCTATGACTCCAAAAAATCCGGTGGTGAAACCGTCTCCCACCTCCGCTTCGGTAAGAAACCCATCAAGGGCGCTTACCTCATTCAGCGCGCCAACTTCGTCGCCGTCCACCAGTTCGGCTTCATCGAAAAGAAAGACGTCCTCGCCAATGCTGCTGACGGCGCCACGCTCCTCGTCAACTGCCCCTACAGCGCCGACGAAGCCTGGAACCACATTCCCGCCGAAACACAGAAACAGATCATCGACAAGAAGATCAAACTCTATGTCATCGACGCCGGTAAAGTTGCCGCCGCTACAGGCATGGGCAACCGCATCAACACCGTCATGCAAGCTTGCTTCTTCAAACTCTCCGGCGTTCTCCCCGAAGAAGAAGCCATCATGCGCATTAAAGAAGCCGCCAAGAAAGCTTACAGCAAGAAAGGCGAAGCCGTCGTTCAGAAGAACTATGCCGCTATCGATGCCAGCATCGAAAACCTCTATGAAGTCGCCGTCCCCAACACGATTGGCGATCTCAAACGCGTCTCCATGGACTACACCGGCGCTCCCGAATACGTCCAGAAGATCATGAGCAAACTCGTCAAGGACGAAGGCGAAAACCTCCCCACCAGCGCTTTCGACGCCGACGGTCACTTCCCCACCGCCACCACCAAATGGGAAAAACGTGGTATCGCCCGCGAAATCCCCGTCTGGGATCCCACGTCCTGCATCGGCTGTGCATTCTGCTCCATCAGCTGCCCGCACGCCGCTATCCGTATCAAGACCTTCAAACCCGAAGCCATCGCCGACGCTCCCGCCACCTTCACAACACGTGAATGGAAAGGTAAAGAAGTTGAAGCCGGTTCCCAGATGCGCATTCAGGTCTATGCCGACGACTGCACAGGCTGCGGCGTCTGCGTTGGTCAGTGCCCCGCTGCTGCCAAGGGCGCCCTCAAGATGGC
>JAGBXG010000383.1 GCA_017629415.1 Pseudomonadota bacterium
AGCGACCTCAAAAGGCTATGTCTTCGCCTTCAGACATCAGAATACCCAGCAAATGGCCATCATAGCACCTGATTTTGAACGCTGGGATCTCATCGATAACAGTACCAAATGGCGCATGCTTTCGGATTATGCCAGTTTAGATATTCAAGAAGCCCACACAGGCAAAGTGATTTGGCAAACGGTTGAAAGCTTGTTCTAAATCAAAAAGACGCGCCAAAAGCGCGTCTTGATTCGAAACATTATGCACGTTTTTCGACATTCGACCATTTACAGCTTGTGCCAGCTTCCCAGGCTGACGTTTTCAACAGGCGGACGATTGGATAAAATATAAACCGCCCTTCGATTCTGTTCATTTGGCGTATTGTCAGGTGTCTGGACGGCCAAACCACGCTCGCCGGCTCCTCTGTAATACATCGGAATGTTCAAACCATGCCCACGGAACCATGCGGCAATGGCTTTTGCCCGGTTACGGCTCAGCTTGTCATTTGCCGAAGCAGAACCCACGGTATCTGTATGCCCCGTGATATAGAGATCAACAGCCACGCGCTGATGTTTGCCCAAAATTTCCTGCATTTTCTCAAGCGTTTCCAGCAAATGGACATCTTGATCTTTTCTAATTTCAGATTGATTCGTATCGAAAACGATGTCCGTATGCGGAACCTTAAAATAGAATATCGTATAAGTTGCCCAAGCACCATTGTCGTCATCGATTCGAATTTCTATCAGTGCAGGTGCTTTGCCGTTTGCAGTCCATTCCAGCTTAAGTTCTTTGAGCATACCGACAGTTTTTTCAACTTTGTCGATAAGCGTGCCGTCTTCAGCAGTGACCGTAATTTGAGCTTTGTTAAACGGCTTGTTCGCATGCAATGTAACATCGCTGACATCTGGCGAAAGTTCACGGAGATTGACATTCAGCGAAATCGGACTGAGCGAAACAAATTCATGGACATTGTTGACCGTCCACTTTGAATCCATGCCGCTATATCCGGTCATCTGCACATGACATTGATATTTGCCGGGTGCTTGCTGCCATGAAATGGTCTGAATTTCGCCATTTTTCATAGATGCAATGTGCTGCCTGACAGGCCGATCGGCGCAGTTATGAATGACGATGTCGATATTTTTGAGCGCTTCTTTAGCAATCACGCGCATTTGAGCCGGCTGCCCAGAGAGATGTTTCTGCATGACTTCGTAGCGCACGGAATCCTGTGCGAAAGCCATGGTTGAAAACATACATGTTGCCGTGCAGGCCAAACCCGCCAAAACATGATGCAGATGTCTGTGCATATTCATCTTTTCTCCGATATGAAGCATACGATACGGGGTTAAATCATGTGCATACCGGAGCACATAACATGCCCTGGCATGCGCTGATGACGTGACGGCTGAGCCCGTCCGATACAATAATTATAGCAGGAATAATGCCAATCGATGCAGATAAAATTTCCCAAATACTCGCTGTCTAGACTGTTTTGTTTTTAATATGCATCCCGGGGATGTTGGGGCGTTGCGGGGTGGAACCCCGCATAGGGGGTAGGCGCGTATTTGCGCGCGGCTATGCTTCGCCGAGGCTCGCATACGCCTTGCGCAGCGCGTCTATTCCGCTTCGCTTCATACGCCGCGCAAATAGCGCCGCAGGGGGCGATGCCCCCTTCAAAAAGTCCGTCATTTCTTAAAAAAGTCAGTCTTTTTCTATTCGTTGTCTAAAAACTTGAAAAATTTAGCTAAACGTAAGACAATTAAGAGGATAGACATTGTAAGAATGTCTACGAACTGTTTTTTTCACGTATTTAAGCTATGGCTCTGGATAAAAATTATTACGTCAGCAAAGTCCTTTCAGGCAATTATCGCATTGAACGATTTGTAGGTTCAGGTGCATTTGCCTATGTTTACCAGGCGGTATCTCCGACAGGAATGACATGTGCCGTTAAGATTCAGTATAATCTTGTGGCAGATGCGAAAACGCGTTTTGAGCGTGAAATCAAGGTTCTTCGCGAAATTCCGCCTAATGATTATCTTGTGAAATATTATGCTGACGGTAAGACAGATGAAGGTTATCCTTATCTGATTATGGAATATGTTGACGGTATGACGCTGAAAGAAGCGTTGAAACGCCGTCGTGTATGGCCGATTCGCGAGTGCTGTGATTTAATTTTGCAGCTTTGTGATGCATTTGGCGGTTTGCATCAGCTCGGTATTGTTCACCGCGATGTCAAGCCTGACAACATCATGCTGACACGCAGTCATCAAGTCAAACTGATGGATCTTGGTTTAATCAAAGACGCTCAGGGTCTTTTAAAGCTGCTCGAAAGCGATGACGTGATGGAAGGTCGTGCCTTTGCCGAAAACTTGGACAAAGGTGTTTTGGCAGGTACGCCGGAATATATGGCACCTGAGCAATTCTCCGATCCTTCGCTCAACGATGAATCTCTGGCCAAAACAGACACTTGGACTGACGTTTACAGTCTGGGTCTCATTTTCTATGAGATGCTGGTGGGTAAAAAGCTTTTCGTTTTCAACCCGCCGCCCAATGCATCGCAGAATGAGTTTGCCAAAGCTTTGCTCGGCTTTTTGACAGAACGCACAAACCAGAAAGATGACGACATTCTCATTCCACAGAATGTTCCCTATCCGCTTTGGACTGTCATTGCTCGTGCACTTCATGCCGATCCGACCATGCGTCAGCATAATGCCTCCGAATTTGCCGATGACCTCAGACGATATCTGACAACCGGCGAAGGCGTTGCCGAACAAGACAGCGATAAGACAAGCGCCATTGATCTCGCCAATTTCACCGCAGCCCTTCGTGCAAGCGGCGGTGATTTGGCCCCCGGAGTTCCAACACTCGAACCCATAAGCGGTCAAGGAAATACACCGTCAGGCAGCGATTCACAGCTCTATGCCATCAATCAAAACATGCAAGCTCCTGCCTCAAATAACAGCTTGCCAGGCTTGCCGGCTGTTTCCGGATTGCCCAATATTCCCGGAACCCCAGGCTATATCGATATGATGGAAGAAGAGGAAGGCGACAATAACTTCTGGCTGTGGATTATCCTGATCCTGCTTCTCGTTGTCGTTGCCGCAGCCTTATTCTGCATCATTTTCTTACTGTAAATGATGCGATGATTCTTGGCTAAAAGCTGAATTTGCTAAAAACAAACGCCGTTGTGTTTTACAGCGGCGTTTCATATTTTGACTTTTGCACACTGAGATTCCACATGTCTATGAATCAAAACCTGTCTTTACTCGCAACAACCGCACGCGGATTTGAAGATCTTCTGTGCCATGAACTTGCGAAATTAGGCGCACAAAAAACAGAAATTGTCAGCGGCGGCGTCAAATGCCAGGCTTCTTTCGAAACAGCCATGAAACTTTGCCTTTGGTCCAGGCTCGCGAACAAACTTGAAGTCCTTATCGGTGAATGTTACGCCGCCAACGAAGAAGCTATTTATGAGTTGGGCAAAAAACTGCCGCTTTCACCGTGGTTCAGTACGAACTCTACCTTTTGTGTACGTACCCACGTTAACGATAAAAAATTTACAAACAGCGTCTTTTTGTCACTCAAATTAAAAGACGGCATTGTGGATCACATGCGCGAAACTTGGGGACAACGTGCTTCTGTTGACACAGAAAAACCCGATGTCGTTGTCGCTTTACAAGTCATTCAGCGCAAAGCACGCGTTTTTATCGAACTTCAGGGCGATCCCCTCAATATGCGCGGCTATCGACGCCGACAGATTCAAGCCCCCATCCGTGAAACATTAGCTGCCGCCATGATCGCACTGTCAGGATGGACACCGGATGCCGGTCTTTTTATCGATCCGATGTGCGGTTCCGGAACATTTGCCATTGAAGCAGCTTTGATAGCCACACAAACAGCCCCCGGCATCCAGCGCCATTTCGGTTTTGAACGGCTGCCCTTTTTTCCGCAATATGCCCAAGCATGGAAAAACTTGCGCGAAGAAGCCAGGGATATTTCCAAAAAAGCTCGAAAAGCTTTCCAAGCCGAAATATGTGCCATCGACATCGATGACACTGCACTTGATATTGCCCAAAATAATGCCCAAACTGCTGGTGTCAGTGATCTGATTCACTTCAGCAAAGGCAATATTCTGACACTTAAACCGCGTCAAGCAACTCTCGTGACCAACCCGCCCTATGGCGAACGCATTACCGTCAATGGGCTTGAAATGCCTGAGTTTTATTACCAGTTAGGACGTTTGCTCAGAACATTTCCTCAGTCATCATTGACCATTATTTCAACTGCAGAACTGCTCAAAAAGAATATGCACATGAAGCCTGAAAAACGCATTGCCACATTTAATGGGCCTATCGCCTGCGAAGTGGCCAAATATACCCTTGGGCAAGGTATCCAAACAAACAACCAGCGTTAATGCGGGTCATCCAGCAATAAGTCTATCGTTTCATCTTAAATCCATTCGCAATCAGGTATGAATATGGCAAAAAACCGTCATGATATCGCGCCTTCCGGCGATCTCAAAGACCTTAAAGGTCTCCCCAAACGCGTCAATCTGGGAGAAAACAAAAAACGCATCAGCGGTCAAGTGGATGCCGGCCGAGCCCATATTGAAGGGGATATGGAACTGGGTAAAAAATGCGTCACAGCCCTCCGTTCGAGCGGCGAATTTAAACGCGCTACACAAGGATTTCATTCTTATCCTGCACGTCTTCATCCAGAAGCAGCCCGTCTGTTGCTTGAAGTCCTGCCCGGTCAGACTTTGGCAGATCCTTTCTGCGGCGGCGGCACTCTGCTTGTCGAAGGTCTCATCAGCGGTCGTAAAGTGTTTGGCTCTGATCTCAATCCCATCGCGACTCTTGTTTCAACTGCACGTACGGCCCTTCTCTCTCCTGAACAGCTCGAACGCCTGAAACAGGAACTCAATGATATTTACCTGGCAGCCGCCAAAAACATGGATAATCGCCGCAATGTCTATTTGCATCCTGCTATTTTAAAATACAAAAGCTGGTATAAATCCAATTGTTTTGACGAGCTGGCACAGCTCAATGATGTCATTCGCAATCACAACAGTGAACTCAAACCTCTGTTTCAAGCTGTTTTCTCAAGCCTTGTCGTCAAATTCAGTCTCCGAGCCTCCGACACATCCAACAAAGTCGTGTACATCCCTCGTAAAAATGGTGCCGTTCTCAAGGCATTCAGAGCAAAAGCACACGAATATGTTGAACAGCTGGAAGAATTACAAACACTCGTCCCCCCCGATACCCAGGCAGCTCAAATCAGCCTTGCAGACGCACGCCATCCCGGATTTTCAAAAGTCGATACGATTATCACATCTCCTCCCTATCCCGGTACATACGACTATTTGCCGCTTCAGCAGCTGCGTCAGGCTTGGTTCGACCTCGATATGAGAGAAAAAGATGAAATCGGTTCACGCCGATCTTTCAAGCAAGTTCGTGCTGCCTATGAAACATGGCTCAAAGACACCGATCAATGGGTGGCTTCTGCCGCAAAAGCTCTTGTCACCGGCGGTAGACTTGCCGTTGTCGTTGGCGAAGGTATGCAGGCTGGCAAACTTCTGCGCGTTGCCAAACCCACCATTAATGCCGCCCAAAAAGCCGGCCTTAAACTCGTCACATCTGCTTCTGTCGATCGACATGATCCTGCTACACGCATGAAAAAAGTCGAATACATTCTCGTTTTTGAAAAAACTGCCCATGACTGAATTAAAAAATATGCAGACCAGGCTGCGCCAGTTTAATCAAGAACGTGACTGGGATCAGTTTCACTGCCCGCGCAATTTGGCCATGTGCCTGAGCGTCGAGGCAGGCGAACTCCTCGAATGCTTTCTGTGGATTAAAGATGGCGAACCTGTGCCCGAAAAAAAACGCGAACAAATCTCAGAAGAAGCCGCCGACGTTTTCATCTGCTTACTCAACTTCTGCGAACAGGCAGGTGTGGATTTGCCATCAGCTTTTGATGCCAAACTCGCTAAAAACGCAGCGAAATATCCTGTCGAAAAAGCACGCGGTTCTCGCGAAAAATACAATGAATTATAAACAAGGTTGCATAAGATTTCTTTTCATTCCCTAATTTATTGCGGAACTGGACACATCCAATCCATGCGAAAGCTTGTACCCTCCCTACAGTTCAAGCTTTCGCATCACCCCTGACAAAAATGTCACCCCCAAAATTTGCTCTCCTTTGGGTTTGCATTTAAACCGCCCACCGTCTTTATTTGGTATTTCGGTCATCGGAGGACGGGATTTATGAAAACTGGAAAGCTTGCGGCCTGGCGCATTCCTTTGTTCGTTTTTGCTTTTGTATGCATAGGCATTTTAGGCTTTGTCCTCGTGCAAGGCTGGGCAAAAGGCAAACTTCCCGAAAGCGACATTATTGATATTTCTTTGTCTCAACAATCGCCTCAGAAATCCAAGCGTGGTGCCCTTCGTACACAGGTTGACGAGCCTTATCACTATGATTTTTTCACTCTGCTTGAACAACCTGTACCCGATCGCGTTTTGCCTGAATTCGAGACTGAAAAAAATCCCGCCATTCGTGCCAAACAACGCAATTGTATGCACAAATTGTGCGGCAAATTCGCCATTCAGGTCTCTTCTTTTAAGAATGCCTCTGATGCGCAAACCCTCGTCCGTCAGCTCAATGTTCAAGGTTATCATGCCGTTGTCGTACACGAATCTGCCAACGGTCAAAATTGGTATCGTGTACGCGTAGAAGGCGGTTCCAAACGCGAACAAGCCGAAACCCATCTTGCCAATATCCAGAAAAAAACCGGCATCAAAGGTTTTGTTGTCACACTTTGATCCCCATGAAACAAGCGCATCTTAAAAAATGCAATCCATTGCTCTTGTCTTCAAAAATTAAATTGGCCATCACATTGTGATGGCTTTTTTTATCTCATCAACGTTTATCATTTATTCTGTTTCGAGGTTTTATCATGGCCAAGAAAATAGCACCTACCAATGCGGCAAGATTTGCCAAACAACGCGGTATTCATTTTACGCTACATGAATACGACATCAGTGACGGGCTGATCGATGCCTTATCCATCGCAGCCAAATGCCAGATTCCTCCAGAAATTGTTCATAAAACCCTGGTCACTCGAACCCATACCGGCGAGATTTGTGTTTTTGTCATATCAGCCACGCACGAACTCAATCTAAAAAAAGCCGCTGCCGCAGCTGGTGTCAAAAATTTAGCCATGATTCATGTCAATGAATTGCTCAATTTGACGGGCTATGTCAGAGGTGGATGCTCCCCCATCGGTATGAAACACGAATACCGAACATTTCTCGATGCCCATGCCATGACACACCCGCTTATTGGGGTCAGCGCAGGCCGCAAAGGACTTTTCATGCAACTCTCCCCCACAGAACTTGTTCAAATCACCCAAGCCACCGTTGCCGATCTCGTCACATCCGATATAACAAGCATTAAGCTTTAAATGTAAAAGCGACGACTTAAGGCGAATGAATATTTTTAAAAAACTGTTTGACAAACTACATGCTTGAGCGTAAAAGCCGCCCCCGTTGAGCGATGAAATTATTGCTCCGCGATCGTTTAATGGTAGGACGACGGGTTCTGACCCCGTTAATCTAGGTTCGAATCCTGGTCGCGGAATTTCATTTCATCACTCAATATTGCTCCGCGATCGTTTAATGATAGGACGACGGGTTCTGACCCCGTTAATCTAGGTTCGAATCCTGGTCGCGGAATTTGGCGTGTTCGTCTAGTGGTTAGGACGCTGGCCTCTCACGTCGGTAACACGGGTTCGAGTCCCGTACACGCTGTTAAAAACGACCATCATTTGATGGTCGTTTTTTTTTGATTTTTTTTCATCAAAGTCCAAATATTGCATATTTCAAACCTGACTCACGCCTCAAATCCCATGATCACATCTCAAATTACGCCATTTCGTTTTGATAGCTCCACACAGCTTCTTTCCATTCTCGATCAAATTGCCTTGCCCGAATCAGAAATTTGGATCGAACTCAAAACCGTACAAGATGCTGCCGATGCCATCGTTAAAATGCTTGTGCGCGGTGCGCCGGCCATCGGTATCACTGCTGCATTCGGCCTCTATTACTCCTCGCGAGACAATTGGCATGCCAGCGATCGTCTGGATCGTATCAAAGCGGATAAAGCCCTTCTGGCTGCCACACGCCCCACAGCTGTCAATCTATTTTGGGCACTTGAACGCATGATGAATACCATTATCCTTCACCTCGAAGATCCAACCCCAGATGCCATACATGCTGAAGCGCATGCCATCTGGCAAGAAGATGCTCAAATGAATCAAGATATGGCCGAAAATGGTGCTCAGGAAATCGGAAATGTCTGCAATATTCTGACACATTGCAATGCCGGTGCTTTGGCCACCGCAGAACTTGGCACCGCTCTTGGAGTCATCCGCGCTATCGATGCACGCATGAAACAGAAGGGTCAAAAGCTTCATGTCTGGGTAGATGAAACACGTCCCTATCTTCAAGGCGCACGCCTGACTAGCTGGGAACTCATGAAAGATGACATCGATTGCACGCTCATTACAGACAACATGGCGGCACACATGATGCAACAGGGGCTTGTCGATGCCGTCATTGTCGGTGCAGACCGTATCACCGCAAACTACGACGTTGCCAATAAAATTGGTACATACGGACTCGCGGTGCTGGCCAAATTCCATCAAATTCCATTCTATGTCGCAGCCCCGGACTCCACCTTTGATCCAACACTCCCTACAGGCAAAGATATCGTCATTGAAGAACGTTCAGCGCGGGAAGTGACGCACATCAAAGGCCAGTCTATTGCGCCTGAAAACGTCAAAGTGCGTCATCCGGCATTCGATGTCACACCTCACGAGCTCATTACAGCTATCATCACACCAAAAGGCATCATCCGACCGGCACAATAATCTCTTTTTATGAGTGGAGTGGTTACTGACGTTTTTAAAACGAAATAGAACTTGATATTTTTCCGCCCACTCAAAACAGGCATGCCTCTATCAATCTTACGTTTTTATGCCCGTCTATGGCTACGCCATACGCCGGGCTGTACCGTGTCTATGGCTTCGCCATACGCCACGGTTAAATAATGAAAACACTCATGATGGTGTATTCCAAGAGGTTTAGCATCCAGCAGCCATAGCAATACCGTCCGATGCCCTACTCTGTTTTCAACCGTTTTGCCAGCAGCTGACCGCATGCGCCGCCTACTGTCACCCCACGTGCCACGCGCAAAGTGACAAGACATCCTAAATCTTGCAAGATTTTAATAAATGCCTGCACTTCATCTGCACATGGCGCATGGAATTTATCGCGCGGTGTCTCATTGTAAGGAATAATATTGATATTATGAGGCAAATCGCGTGCAAATTCTGCCAATCGTTGTGCATCTTCCGGGGTATCATTCACTCCTTTCAGCAGCACATATTCGAGCAAGATTTTTTCATGTGACCGATAAGGCCATGTCAAAAGTTCTTGTTTGATCTGAGCAAGCGGAAATCTGCGGTTGACAGGCATGATTTGAGAACGGATTTCATCTGTCGTCGCATTAATACTGATCGCAAGATTGGGACGATTGGGAGCGGTCTTAAGTTTCGGCAGTTCCGACAATACACCGGAGGTTGAAAGTGTGATGCGTACCGGCGGAATATTGAGGCCGTGAGGATGCGTCAAAATATCGATAGCTTTGAGCACATTATCGGTATTCATCAAGGCTTCACCCATGCCCATGAAGACGATATTTACGGCATGGCATTTATGGGGTCCAAAATTATCGATAGCCTGAATGACTTGCATGACGATTTCATCGGCTGTCAGATTACGGCGCAAGCCCAGTGTTGCTGTTGCACAAAATGCGCAATTCATGGCGCATCCGACTTGTGATGAAATACAAAGCGTTACGCGCGGAGATTTGACATCCCGGGGCATGTGGACGGTTTCCACGCGAGCGCCGTCATGCAGCTCATAGATGATTCGCGTCGTGCCATCGTCGGCATGAATCGTTTCTGCAATTTTAAGTTTTTGGCAGTTATAACGCGTTTGCAACAGCATTTGGCACTTATGTCCAATGCTGTAATGCGGATTCGTTGCCGCATCCCAAGGTCTTTGGATAGCGCGGAAAATATGCGGACCTGCAGCCCGTGCAGGCAGTTCATCCAAATCTTTGGGCATTGCCGTATAAAGGCCTGCATTTTCTGCCAGCGTTTGCTCAATATCGTCGAGAAAAGCCGCATCTGCCTGTGTCCAGGTCAATTCGCGGGCCTGTGCGATTGAAAGCCAGTCTATTTGGGCATGTTCCGTGCGTTTAAACTGATCCGACTCGATCAATGTGCGATACAGGTGAACGCGAATGGTACGTTCTGGTGTCAGTGTTTCACGCGTTTCAATGAATTCGGTGGGATAAGCGCGAACGCCAAGTTCTTCAAAAATTTCGCGAGCCAGAGCTTCCCGGTGAGTTTCGTTGGGTTCAACCTTACCCCCTGGAAACTCCCAGCAGCCGGCAAATGACTGTGCCGGTCCTCTTTGAGCGGCAAAAAAAAGCCCATCTTTAATGATGAGCGCAGCAACGACATCGATTTCTTTAGCCATAAGCTTTGATTTTATATTTTGCGGTTTTTTGCCGCGATATCAGTCTGATGGGAACGTCGTTCCCCTGAGAATACACAATGATGCGAAGCGTATGCCGGCCAAGCCGGCATAGCGAAGCTGGGCAACTGCGTATTTGACCGCAGGTCAAATAGCAGTGCCTCCCTAAAAATTAACGACGCGGTCTGGGAGCCTGATGACGGTTCACGACCTGACGGCCTTGGGGCGCAGCCGGACCCACAGGACGACGCGGGGGCGGCGGAGCATCATCATTTTCATCGAAAGTGTAAATGCGAGAAACGAGCTGCAGGAGACAAACAAGGACGGCGATTTTCAGGAGGATAAGGAAACCGACTTCGGGGGTTGTACTGAGCTGCAGGCAAATATAAAACACGATTTCGACGGCTGCTGCCAGTGTCGCAATAAAAGCCGTATATTTGACACGCGCAAGGATCAGGAATCCGCAAGCAATGACAATGGCATAACAAGGAATTGTCCAAATGCCATATCCCATGCGCACCAACGACTCATACTCCCCAAAAGCGCCCATCAAACCGAGGATGAGCACAATAATGCCGCCCAAAACACAGCCGCCGACAGCTATCATACGTTGTGCCAGCGTCGAATCGCGATAATTTTCGTGCAATGCCATGTGTTATCCTTATTTTAAGGCATCAGGGCTTCCACCTGTGCCAAAGCCAGTTCATAAATCTTGACGATGCGATGTCCGGCCAGTTTTTTGGCATAGACGGTGCCAAGATTTCGATAATTTGCCATCGTTAATTCGGGGGATTGCGAATAAGCTTTCCAGAATTCCTGTCTTTCGATAACGACAGCATCTGCCGCCATTGTACGAAGATTATAAATCTTATCGCAACATGAAATCAGTGCTATCACGGCAGAATCTTCTTTTAAATGCTCCATATACCGCCGATTTCTTTCTGCCTTAGGCAACTTTTTGCCGCCAGGTTCTGGTATTACATCGGTCAAACTTAACACGCCGTTTGCAATGGTATCTCCAAAGGCTTGCCGGATACGCTCTAGAGTCGGCTTACCCCCTTGATCTTCAACCGCATCATGGAGCAAAGCAATCATGACGGCATCTTCAGCTTCTTCTGGCGTGTTGACCAACATGCCGATATTTTCAACCACCAGAGATGCCACCCCCAATATATGACACATAAAAGGCGCACGAATGTTTTTGCGCTTTTGCTCCCGATGCAGTTCAAAAGCCAGCAAAGCAGCCTGTTCACATCGTTCGGTGAGAACAAATTCCATGTTTCGGAGTTCACTTTTATCCATACCCATCTCCTGTCAGCAGAGTGCTGATTCATGAGATAATGCCGTTTAAATTTTTTGGAATGTTTAAAGGTTTTAATCGAACAGTTCTTTTAAATCGAGGCCTGCAGGATAACCGTATGAGACATAGTTATCAAATCCATAAGAGAAAAGTCCGATCGGTTCGGAGGCGACAATTTCATGACGGCCATCTTCAATGCGTTTATAGGCGGCTTTGTAGGTGCCGTCACCAAATGTAAAGAAGTCTGATTCCGGCAATACCGAGCCGTCAAGGGTTACGGATGCAGCAAGCGGCGCAACAATCGTGATATAATCCTGCGCATATTTAGACGGAGCTAAAAATTGATAAGTCGTTCGATATTGTTCGATAGGCACACCAATGATGTAAGCAGGATCACCGATACCTGCCCAATCCGGTGTTTGTGTCATGGTTTCGGGATCAAGAGGATCATTCTGTCCGGTCATAAACTGTCCAACAACAACAGGCGCACTGGCTTCAATCATAAAGCTTTCCGTTGTCAGAATATCAATCCACTGTTTATTGTTTAATGTGATGGAATCTGTCTTAAAAACGTTAGGTGTCGTTGTAATACGTGTGCCATCTGTTCGCGACAATATCCGCCACATATCGCGTTCTTTACCGCGAGGTTTAAGCTTAACGGCATTGTATTTTTTACCCCAAGCGCCCATCGGATATTGCTGGTGTTCGATGTGATCGGCACAACACGTGACGGGATCTGTTTCGGGAATACTGGTCGCTTCATTACCGACAAAAACAGCGACATTTTTATTGGCTGTAATGAGACTTCCGGTCACATCTTCGCCCATTTTTGCAGTTTCAAGGTTCAACACATCGTATTGTTCCAGGTAAAATGTCTGAATTTCACCTTTGTTCATGGCATAAATGGGACCACCATTTTTGTCGAGACCGCTCATGATCTGACAAGAGGATTCAACGATGACTTCAGTCTGACCTGCTTCTGTGGCCACAATGGTCATAAATCCGCGCATCACGTCATAATGCTGCTGACGGCCCAAAGCCATATACCGCCGTCCAAGGGCAGTAGTTGGGAAAAGCAGGGAAGCATCGTTCGAAAAAACTTCAACGTTATCGAGGGGGTTGAACTGGGCTGCCGTAATCGGAAGGTCAGATTTGATATGATAGGCAGTATCCGAAATATTGGTACCATTTACGCTATAAGCGCGAGCACATGAGATGCCGCCGTCGTAGCATTTATCGGGCAAAAATACGCTGCGAACTGCATTAGGCGGCACTTCAAACTCAAGAACCTTTTTAATGCGCCCATCATACTTTGCCTGAATGACGACGTTGGCAGTCAATGTTGCATGAGTATTGCTTAAAACAACAGAAAAAGGCTGACCTGCCGCATCATAGACACCGGCATCGATGGCATTGTCGAGATCAACGGCCCAATATTCGCAGCCAATATAGCTTGCTGTTTTGACGCTTTGTTCACAAATGGGAATACATGCGCCATTTTCACAGACGGTTTTTTCGGCAATATCGGCGCACTTGCGTTCGTCACTGTATGCCGTGCCTGCTTCATTGCATAACAATATGGTTTCGTTATCGAGGCATTTTCCGCTGCCTTCTGTACACAGCCGCGGTTGACATTTGCCATCGATACATGTTGAACCGTAATCACAATCAAAATCGCCGACACCAGTCCCCAGAGGATTGCAGCCATGATATTTGCCGTCAGGCAGGCAAGATTCAATTTGATTCGGTTCACAGACAATTGCACCGCATTTGCCATCAAAACAAAGTTCACCGGATGGACAATATTCGCGTTTTCTTGTGCCATCGACACAATGCAATATTTCTTCCTGTGATAAGCAAATATCGTCTTTAGGATCACAGGTTTGAATGACAATATCATTGCCATCATTGCCGGGTTTATCGGTATGACCAGCATCATTGGAATTGCCGGAATCCGTAGTACCTTCCCCTTCTTGAGTACATCCCATACACAGAGACAAAATCAAAAAGAGGCTCATTGAGTATGCATAACGATTCAAAATTTTCTCCGAATGACATACGCAAAATCTGCGTATTTCTTTTAGCTCGCGGGGGTTATGCCAAAAGGCTCAAAGATTAACAAGTGGTGTAAAAATTTTAATAAACATCTTCAACTGACATGGCTGTTTTCAACTTTTATCATGATTTCAGACAAAAAAAAGCTCGCCAAACTGGCGAGCTTTTTGGAGAAAATTTCATCCATTCCGTGGGATGAAATCAGTTGCTGAAATCGTATCCGGCTTCAGCGGCGTTTTCATCATCCGACGGCTGAGATCCACCTTCAGGCGTTTTCGCATCTTCCGGCAAACCGAGAACGACGAATTCAACACGACGGTTACGCGCACGGCCTTCCTTCGTATCGTTCGTATCAATGGGATTATCGGGACCATAACCGATAGCATTGAGACGAGCCGCATCCACGCCGCGTTCTACCAAGTATTTCATGACAGAATCGGCACGATCCTGAGAAAGTTTCTTATTATACTTGTACTTACCACGGCTGTCGGTATGACCTTCGACGGTAACGTTACCCACATGCGGGTTATCGATAAGCAGCTGTGCGACTTGATTGAGTAATTCGAACGATTCTTCTTTGATAATTGCCTTAGAAGTTTCGAAGAAGACCTGTTCTTTAATGTTAATCTTGCCTTCAGTCAGTTCAACGAGTGCATCAGGATCGGAATCCGGGCAACCATCTTCATCTTCGAAGCCATTGAATGTTTCAGGTTCTTCCACACATTTATCGACGTCATCATAGATGCCATCGCCATCGGTATCGAGACGAATCGGACAGCCGTTGCGGTCAACGCGTCCGCCTTCATCGGGGCAAAGATCTGCGTAATCGGGGACTGTATCGCCATCGCGATCCGGGGCACAGCCAAATTCATCGATGAAGCCAGCGCGGCCTGCAAACGGACATTTATCATCTTTATCCGGAATCGTATCGCCATCAGAATCGACCACGACATTGCGGCATCTTTCAGGAATCTGGCTGGCAGGAGTCAACTCGGGATCCGGACAAGGATCAACAGCAGTCATATATCCGCCATATTGGTATTCGAGATCGAGCATACCACCGTTAACCCAGTGGAAATTCAGGCCCAAAAACACGCGGACATCCGGCACACCAATACTGTTCAAACCCGTGCCAATACCTGCTGTCATTGCAAGACCGCGCCACCATTCACGCTTCTCAGATCCGCGCAAAAAACGATAACGGAAAGCCAAATCCGCTTCAAACGGACGTTCATCCGAAGTCAAATATTTATCAGACGGCTCCGTGGCAATCTCACCTCGGAAATCAAGCAACACATCAAGATCAGGATGGAAGAATGGAATGGATGCCGCACCAGAAATAATGAAAGCTTGACCCATCGTAAAATTATAAACATTACGTTTGGGACGATAACGATAGCCCAAGTTCACGGACATGCGAGCCTTTGTCCAAGGATTAAATTCAAGAGCCGCAACGATATCGAAAGTGACATATTTATCGCTGATAAACAAATCCGCATATCCCGTCGGCACACCCAACGTCGCAATCAACGCCAAACCCACAGGGTATTTGTTCAAATCTAAAATTTTACCCTTCAAGCCAATGCGCAAATCGCCAACACCTGAAGCGCCATCTGCCTTGCGAAGCGGATATTCAGCTTCGGTAAAATCCGTGCTCTCATAAAGCAAAAAAGGCATGGCCAATGAAACTTCAACCCAGCTGAACAAAGACAAAGACAAATATAAATCCATCATCAACTGGTTAGAAATCACTGCACGATCCGCTATCTGACCGGACGCTGAATGTTCAATATCAAACGGCACATGGGCATAATTCAGATAAAAACCACCCGTCAAACGCCAATGATCTTCATCAATCATCGTGCCATAAGTCGTCACATAATCGCCAGGATTCGGAGCAGGACGCCAAAACTGAAGATTATACTTAGGAACCGGATACTTCAGCCT
>JAGBXG010000384.1 GCA_017629415.1 Pseudomonadota bacterium
TATTTCGCGTTGCTCAATACACCGCGCATCATGATCCGGCAAAGAGCCCTCGAAATGTCAGCTTTGACAAACGATTTCCCGCACAAAACAATAAGTTTTTGCTCAATACCAAGCTTTTGTTCAAAGGTGGCGCAACACCTTGCCAAATCTTTACCTCCAAGCTTTAACTACCGTTTAAAACCCAGCTCAACCCCATCGGTTCAGCAAAAAATACCAGATACAGGACAGTTATGGACGATCACCGTCAACGCGAATCTTTGAGTTTTGAAAAAGTCGTCAAGAAAAAAAAGCGCTCAAAATATCGAAGCTGGAGCCTCGACAATCCCCTGCTCGTCGGCAGTTATATTGCTCTGATCGCTTTCTGTGTGGTCATGGTCATCGGCGGAAATATCGGTTCCCATGACACAGACATTGAACGCGCCGATATCGGTACTATTGCCGTCCATGACTATAAAGCATCCCGCGATTTTACTTTCGACCGCGTGGACAAAGAAGCCACAGATAAGATCCGTGAACAACGCGTATCCGAAGTCCTGCCCATATTCCGATGGGACAAAAATTATCACGATCAAACGCTAAACCGCATGCGCAATGCCTTTGAACTGATGCAAAATGGTTTGGCTCAAGAGACAGAAAAACTCCTGGCTCAGCGCATCTTGCGAGAGAATGCCGGCAAGCTGGCTCAACCCAATCCCGAACGTCAAGTGTGGGCCGATGCATTGCTCGGACGCCATCTGGAATCCTCGGTTTTCGATGAATATGTTTCCACACGCTCGCTGACTGCAGAAGAAATCGAGCTTGCCATCAAAACCTGGTGCAATAACAATCGCGATAAATTTGTCCAGGCACTGGGATACTCGGTCAGCAATCCCCTTTATGAATGGCTAATTTCACAGCGTTTTGCCGAACCTATCGAAGAAGGATTGCTTCAGATTTTCGATGTCGTCCTTGGCCGCATGATCGTTTCTACACGCCAGGAAATCGATGAAATCAACGCCTTCAATGTCCACTGGTTCGAAGCCGGTGAAAAACGTCAACGCAAAATTGAAACCTCTGAAAAGTCCGCCATATCTTCGCTTTCTGCCTCAGAATCGTTGACACAAACGTTACTGCGAGAAAAATTCCAAGATGCTCCGGACGTTTTTATCAATTATTTTCTGCAATTTGTTCGTCCCAATATCGAATTTGATGCATCTGCCACCCAGCGCGAACGCCAGAATGTCAGCGATAAAACCGCAGAACTTCGCGTCATCGAAGAATATAAAAAAGGACAGACTATCGTTGAACGCGGCAACCCTATCAAGCCGGTTCACTTCGAAATCTTTGAAAAGATGTCCCAAAATCAAGGCGATACCGAAAACCGGACGGGGCATTGGCTGGCTCTGTTTACAGCAATTTCAGTCATGGGCTATCTGATGTGGCGCTCGATGCGCGCAGAAACCGGCCGCCGTAAAAAGAACCGCGATGTCATGTTTTTCGCCACTCAGATACTCGTTTTCGCCATTTTTCTAAAACTGTTCTCGCTTGTTAGCAATGTCCTGGATTCGGTTTATCATTTGCCGTTTTCCATGATGCTGCTTTTCCCATTTGCAAGCGCACCGATGGTCATGCGTATCGTCATTAACCGACAATATGCTTATCTGTTTTCAGTATGTGCTTTGATTGTCGCCGGTCTGATTCTGGAAGACACCAGCATCATCATGCCTTACGCAGTTGTCAGCACCATGGCCGGCTGTCTTTTGATTGAACGCCCCAAACGAAGCAATGTCGTCTGGCAACGCGGCTTGCTCATCGGACTGATATCCGCACTCATGGCCGTATCCATTTACTTGCTCCGCGGAACCAACCTGACGCAGCTCGATTATTCTTATGTCTTCCTGTGCGGCTTCGCCAGCGGTCTGATATCTTCTGGCGTTGTCATGATTGGCTTGCCCCTGGCCGAAAGTATCTTCGGTTATGTCACATCCAACAAACTGCTTGAACTTTCCAACCTCGAACATCCAGCCTTAAAGACCTTGTTCCTCGAAGCCCCAGGCACTTATCAGCATTCCATCATGGTCGGACAACTCAATGAAGCTGCAGCAGATGCCATCGGTGCAAATGCAATACTGGCAAGAGTGGGCGGCTACTATCACGACATTGGAAAAGCCAAAAATGCCCAATACTTTGCAGAGAATCAACGCGGCGACAACCCCCATAACCGCCTCAAACCCAATATGAGTGCATTGATTCTTAAAGCACATGAACGCGACGGCCTCGATATCGCGCGCAAATACAAACTCCCCCAAGATATTATGGATTTTATCGTGACCCATCACGGTACAAGCCGCATCGAATATTTTTATCAACGCGCCAAAGAACAACAAGAACGCGTTCACGAAGACGATTACCGTTATCCCGGACCGCGTCCGCAGACTCGCGAAACCGGTATCTGCATGGTATCCGATATGGTCGAAGCCGCCGTCCGCTCTTTACCGGATAAAAGCCCTGACCGCATTCTCGTTCTCGTTCATAAACTCATCAATCATAAATTCACAGACGGTCAGTTCAGCGAATGCGATCTGACCTTGCGCGACCTCAATGATATCGCCAATGCCCAAATCGGCATTCTCAATGCCTTCTATCACCACAGACCTGAATATCCGGATCAAAAGAAAGAACGAGAACGCCTGGAAGCAGAAAAACGCGCCAAAGCAGAGTCTGAGAAAAAGACTGATGCAGACAAAAAACAAGAAAACACTTCCAAAGATGCCGCAGACAAAACCGATCTGCCTTCCCCGGATGAAATAAAATCAGAAACCACCCCCAATAGCACCGAAACTCTCAACAAATCGGCTGATAAAGCCGAAAAACAAGACAAATCGGCAAAAGAAAACAAAAACAATAAAACTGATAAACAAGATAAATCAGGTAAAAACAGCAAAACAGACAAACAAACCGCTTCAGATAAAGAAACTCCAGAAACGCCTCAAGATGCAAACGCCGAAGATACATCTGACGCACTCACAGCCTCTTCAGACCCTAAAATCGCCCACGAAACTTCAGCCGTAACCACGGAAAAAAAAGAAACTTCCGCGAAAAGCACAGATAAAACTGAAAAAACTTCAAAAAATAAAACCGGCAAATCAGATAAAACCCCAAAATCTGAACCCATAGCGGATGGTATTGTCCAAGAACAAGTCCAATCCCCTCAAACCGCTGAATCTGAAGACGTTTTCAAATATGATGCAACAGCCGAAACACAAACGAATACTAAAAATCTAGACCAAGAGCCCTCTGCCGCAAAAGCACATGTCAAAAATACGGAAAAAAAACAAATCTTAGAAACATTCGAACAAAACACCGAACTTTCAGCAGAAGAACAAATGCAAATCGAACGCGATGAAGCCGATGCCCTGCTGAAAGAAGACGAAGATACCGCTGCTGTACCTGCCGACAAGCCTTCAGAACCCTCGCGGGATCTTTCCATTCACGAGACCTACGAGCTGTCATTCTCCAGCCAGGTCGATGTCTTTAAAAAGAATTAACTGATTCCATAAAAATCCATAATATGAGAGCAATCGTCTTTATTTCAAGCGTTAAAAATCCCGAAGAACCTATCGACATTTCTCAAAATGCCTTCACCCCTGTCCCGGATAATGAAATCGTCAATGATTTTGACCTCATTGCCGTTGAAGCCGCCATTCAACTGAAAGAATCCGGAGATTTAGACGAAGTTATCGTCTTTGGCATGGGCACTGCACTGAGTCATTTGCAAAAATGTCTGGCAATGGGTGCCGACAGAGCCGTTGCTGCCCCCTGCGACAGGTCGCAAATCACGCCCGAAACCATTGTGGAAACGGCAATCACCGCATTCAACGACAATCCAACATCTGAAACGCTTTGGATGTTCGGCAAGCTTGGGGTCAATTTCGAAAGTCACCAAACAGCACAACGCCTTGCTGTACGTCTGGGTATCCCCTGTTTAGGTTCCGTTCACACACTCCAACGGCATGGCAAAACTTGGCACATCACCTGTGAATCTGACAACGGCATTCCCTGTTTTCATGTTTCGGCGCCGTTTGTCATGACTGCCGACTTGCGTCTGGCCACACCAAGATTTCCAAGCTTGCCCAATATCGTGCGCTCCCGAAAAAAAACTGTAACCGAAATCCAGCCAGTCATGGCTCCGCCCGGCCTGACATTAAAAACAACACACATCGAACCGGCACAGGAAGGCCGCCGAACATGCCAAATCCTAAACGGCTCCACAGGCTGCCAAACCCTTCTCACACTCCTGCGTCCATGATGTTTTTTGCCCATCACCACGACAAAATCCAAGGGACGGTACCCCCCCCCAACAGCCCCCAACAGAGGAGACACGTATTGGCGCGGCTATGCCGGCCTGTACGGCCGCCATACGCCTTGCGTTGCGCGGCTATTTCGCCCAAAGGCTCAATACGCCGCGCAAATTGCACCGTAAAAAAGCCAGCGCTCTTTAATAACGGGACATCGCCACGGCGTGGTTTGGCGTGGTTTGGGGCAAAGCCCCAAAAGAACTTTGCGTATGACGTGCCTTGCCTCTTCCCCGTAAGACCTTTTCTTGAAAATTTTTATATCAAGCGTAAAACTCGAATTTGACATGTCTGTTGGATTCTGGAGATAACATGATCGAATGCCCTAAATGCCACCAAGAATGTATTGAAGATGCCCATTTTTGCGGCAATTGTGCTGCACCTCTGAAACCCAACGATGCACAAATGCTCAATTCTGACGATGCTTTTGTCGGGAAATGCATCGATAACAAATACTATATTGAGAAAAAACTGGCAGCCGGCGGCATGGGCGTCGTCTATTTGGCACGCCAAAAAGGTGTCGGACAAGAAGTCGCCATTAAAAAACTTCATGCTTATAACTATTCTGACAAAGTCATTGTCGAACGTTTCATCGACGAAGCACGTTCTTATGGCCGAATCACACACCCTAATGCCGTGAAACTTCACGATTTGCTCAATGTCAACGGGCAAATCTGTATCATCATGGAATTTGTTCATGGCAAAACACTGACGCATTATATCGAAGAAAGCTACCCATTCACCATGCGTCAGATTGTCGATATCAGTCTTCAGATTGCCGACGCGCTCGGGACAGTACACCAGGCCGGCATCATTCATCGCGATCTGAAAACTGAAAATATCATGCTGATGGAAACTGTATCCGGTCGTTTTTCGGTCAAAATTCTGGATTTTGGCATCGCTAAAATGATGGACAAACCGGCAGGCCGAACCACTCAAGAAGGGGTCATCGTCGGCACTCCCGAATTCATGAGCCCGGAACAGTGCTTTGGAAATCCTGTAGATCATCGCGCAGATATCTATTCTTTCGGCATTTTGATGTACGTCATGGTCTGCGGCAGACTGCCATTTATCGCAGATCAGGCGCTGGCATTGCTCCAAATGCAAGTCAACACACCTGTACCTGCCATGACATTGCCAGACGGCTCCAAAGTGCCATCCGGTATCGAAGCCATAGTCCTCAAATGCCTCGAAAAAGACCCCAAAAATAGATACCAGTGTTTTGCTGATGTCATCACTGATTTAACTTGCTGTCAGGAAGGCCGGCAAATCAGCATTGCCGTAGCCCAAGCCATCAGCCCTGAAACCGATGACAACACCACTGAACCCGAGGCACCTCAAAAACAAGCTGCAACCCATGACCTGGCCCAACAGTCCACCATTAACACCCCTAAACACGCCATAACCGCTGATTCCACGGCTGACAATGACTCCGAAATATCAATCCACGATGAAAAATCTCAAACTGGACCACGCTTTTCGGCAGAATTCGCTTTCTATTTGGACGAAGACCGCGATGTAAAATTTTCTCTCGATGCGGGTGAAATGACATTAGACGAAGATGACGGCCAATCCAATGACGCCAATCCCCAGGATGAATCGAGCGAAGATGGTTTCAGTCTGGGAGATATTCAGGCTTTTGACTGCAGTTTGGCAGAACTTGAACCTGTTCACGATCGAGGCGGCAAAAGCGGTGCTATCGGCCTGACCATCGCCATCATTATCATCGTTGCCCTCACGCTTTTTGTCGTTATGACGCGCACAGGCAAACTCGATTTATCGGAACATGGCATTTCATTGCCTGCCTTTTTACTGCCCGAAAAAGCCGAACCTGTACATATGCCGCAAGCTTTTGAACCGAAAGACGGCATCATTCCGGATGAATCCCCTGCAGAAACTGCGGATAACAACAGGGATTTAGTTCCCCTCCCTGCCCCTGTTCAAGCCCCCGAACCCGCTGCACCTTCTGAAGCCGTTTCACGCGCCACCCTTGAACGCGGTATGCACAGAACGCTGCTGGGACACGCTCAAACCATGCTGCAAGCTGGCAAAACAAAAGACGCACAAAACATGCTCCAGTTCATGGCACCTCAGAAAACTGCCATGCAAGAAGCTGAATTGACGCAATTCGAAACCTTGACAGCTTTGCATCAAACTTTTGAAACTATCCACGCAGAAGCCAAAAAAGCTGCCTCACGTGAAAAATGTGATTCCATCACAAAGCTGCTCGAACAAATTCCAGAAGATGCCCCAGGCATGCGTTCAGAAATCGAAACCATGGCTACCAAGTGCAACCGGCAAATGGCAGCTCCGCCCACGATGCTTTAATTCCTCATGTATCGAAAAATTCTCATCGCGAATCGGGCGGATTGCGCCCTCCGCCTGATCCAGGCATGCCATGATGAAAATATCGAAGCATGCCTGATTTGCGCTCGTGACAACGCATCTCAAGCCATTATATCCCAAGCCGATGATGTCATCTATACAGGCATGACTCGCGAGGCTTATACATCCCCGGAAAATATCCTCGAAGCCGCATTATCACGAGATTGTGAAGCCATTTTGCCAGGATGGGGCTTTTTATCAGAAGACTTTGCTTTTGCACGACGCTGCAGACACTTGGGGCTCCATTTTATTGGCCCCAAAACCCAACATATTCAGCTGTTCGGCGACAAACTTAAAACCATTCAAACTTTGTCTGCACTCATGCCTATGCACAGCCAAGCCATGCCGTGCAACACACCAATTTTGGATTCACGCCTGAAGGATTCTGGCCATCATTGTTGGATGCTGAAACCACGTTGCGGCGGCGGCGGCAAAGGGTTGGAAAGTTTCCAATCTATCGAAGCCCTCATGGCTCGTCTGACTTCTCTCTCAAAAAATTTGCGCCATTATTATGTCGAACCCTTGATTCCTGAGGCACGACACATCGAATTTCAGATTTTTGGCGACGGCATGGGACGTATTGATGTCATGGGCTGCCGGGATTGTACGCCACAAGTCCATCATCAAAAATGGCTGGAACAGTCTGTCGATTTGACGGCCAATCTTGTGTTATCCCAGCTTTGCGATGAGCTCATGCACGCCTTTGCCAGCTTGAAATATCAAAGCTGGGGTACCGTCGAATTTCTTGTCCATGATGAAACAGCTGTATTGCTTGAAGTCAACCCCAGACTGCAAGTGGAACATGGGGTGACTGAAATGGCTTTAAATACAGACATTGTCCGACGAGCCATTCGGCTTTCCTGTATGGGGCCTCAAGGCTTTGAACGCGTCAAATCCCCAAACAATCCCTCATGCACTGAACATACTGAATGTCTGGAATTCCGGCTCTATGCACGTACTGCCGGCATCATTCAGAATATTGGTTTTCAGGGATTCGAATGGCCACACCATAAATATGAATCAGATCCAAGTTATCGCTTGGAAACAGCATGTCAGCCAGGAGACCCCATGACGGGCATTTACGATGGCATGCTGGCGCGGTTCATCGTTCAAGCCCCCCCGAATCAAGCCTTAAAAAAACTCAAATCATGGCTTAAGGATTGGCACATTGAAGGTATTAAGACCAATATAAATGATCTCAATACACTACCATCTGATCTCAATACGCTTACTCAATATCGACGTTAGTACAGCCACGGCTGTATAAAGCCTCAAGTGCCCAAGCAGCGGTATCATAATCGGCTTTGCGATGAATCGATATTTTGGGTGTCGGTGTACACAATGCTGGCAAATTTTTGTCAGCATAATTGGCAAAATCATTGCGAGACATGGCGGCATCATTCACAATCAAAACACTGTTGTCATTGATGTAAATCATGAGCTGATTCGCCTTGGGTGCAACGTCAGAATCTAAGGTAGTATGCTGCAATACAGTTGCCTGAAGTTTTTCATAACTCTCAGACAAAGCGTGTGTTTCAAGCTCAAGGGCATCCAATTTAGCATCGACTTCAGTCATTTCAGCACTTGCCTGAATCGAATTTCTAAAATCATCTTCAGAACGTGCATCCGATGCAGACTTGCCGCATCCGACAAAAAACGTGAAAAAAAGAAGGCTAAGTATCAAAAAGTATTTTGTCATTATTGGGACCGTTTTCTAAAAAGATTGGTTCGAAGTTTAAAATCGCCGCCATTGTTTACCACAATAATCGATTCTGTCCGATAACCCTCAAGCTTAAATTTAATATGCAGATGTTCTGTCATAATCGCACTGACTTTGCATGGTGTTTTTTCTGAATGAAGCACACCATTAACATAGACATCTGCCCCCGCTGGCATTGTTTCAAAATAAACATAAGGATCGTCAACAACTTTGGCACTCAAGTTGACTGCATAGCCAGAGATATCCTCAACATCTTCTGTAAGCGTAAAACTTTGGGCGGGCAATTCCGGCGCTTTCATATAAACCAAAACAGGCGGTTTTTCAGGAAGATCAAGCGTCAGAGGCGTATTGCCCAAAGGCCGATTATTGATGAGCACTTCGGCGGGCACATCAGAAATAAATTTATAAGTATGTAACTGTGTTTGAGGAATTTCTATTTCAGTCGGCATCCAAAGGACAATCCTTGCAATAATGAATCCGATGCAAATACAAACAATGGTACCAACTAAAATCAACCGCCCCGGCGAAATATGATGAAGCCATTGCAAAATTTCGGGCGTATTCAGCGCGGGCAAAGAATCATGCGTACGCATGACTTCATAGTCTTCTCCAGTCATGACAAATCCATCAAGAAGCTCTTCCAACGCCCGCATAAACGCAGCCATAGAACGGTAACGTTTATTTTTATCTTTTTGCAGTGCCTTATCCAATACGCGGTAAATGCGTTTCCAAATGCGTTCATTTTTCAGATGTTCCGGCAATTTGGGAAGCTTATGGTTCAGCGTTGCTTCAAAAATATCTATCAGACTATTGCCCACATAAGGCGGCATGCCAAACAGGCATTCCCACAGAATAATGCCAAGCGCATAAATATCTGTACGCGCATCGACATCACTGCCTCGAATTTGTTCTGGAGACATATAATAAGGTGTCCCCAGTGTAGCACCTGCATTGGTCAGTTTTTGTTGAAGCGCTTGAACATCTTGATCCAGTTTAGCCACGCCGAAATCGATGACTTTAACAAAGTCCGCGGTTCCTGCTGTCTGTACAATAAAAATATTGGCAGGTTTCAGATCGCGGTGAATCACCCCATGCATGTGCGCATCACACAAGGCAGCTGCCACCTGATGCATATAACGAATGGCGACCCAAGGTTCCAGTACGCGCCGCTGCTGCAGAATACTATCAAGCGGCTGGCCCTCTAAAAACTCCATTGTAAAATAATATTTGTCGCCATCTACGCATCCCGCATCAAACAACTGACAAATATTCGGATGTTTAAGGCGTGATACGACCGAGGTTTCCAACTGAAAACGGTGCAAGATGACTGCATCATGGCTCAGATCAGGCCGAAGCATCTTCAATGCGACGATCATCCCGGTACGCGTATCATTCGCCTTATAGATGCTGCCCATACCACCGCAGGCCACCAAAGATTGAACCAGGTAGCGCCCGTCAAAAAGCGTTCCGACAAAAGGATCTGATTCTGCTCGATGATACATGGGCAAACTCAAAAGATAAAAAGCACAAGAAAAAACAAAAGCAATGGTTCCGTAAAGGTTTGAATCCTACAGGTTTTGGGGCGTTGCGGGGCGAAAGCCCCGCATAGGGGGTAGGCGCGTATTTGCGCAGCAAATAGCGCCGCAGGGGGCTTGCCCCCTCAAATCTCATGATTCAGAAAGTTTTCAGAAACACGCTGAAAGATTCCTTAAACGTATGGGAAAATCAAAAATAATATGAAAAGACAACGCCGTCTCATCACGAATTCGTCAATGAATTGTCGCGCATTATTTGCTCGATTTGAACTTGAACTTTCTCTGCCGCTGCATCAAGCCCAAGACGGAGATAAATCCCGCGAGCCATGCGATATGCATTCAAAGCTGCCATATTTTGACGAGTTCTAAGCAGAAATTCTGCATATTGCGGTAACATCTGTGCACGCTCAAGCTTCATTTCATAACGCTCATAAACACCCATCAGGCGGCGCTAAATCAGATTGGCACGTGATGGATTGTATTGCGGATTTTCAGGGTTCGCATAGAGCGAAGCCAAAAGCCCTAAAATACGCGTCCATAACCCCACACAACGCAAAGCTACGGCTGTTTTATGCGCCTTGCGGAGGGTACGCATTGCTTTCTCATACAAACCGCCAGAAATCTGCAAGCAGGCTGTATTCGCCAGACAACGGGCAATCAATGCCTTTTGATGTGTCTGCTGTGCCATGCCCAAACAAACCTCTGTCGTCGAGCGAGCCGTACGACGGGCTTCAAGCGCCAATGCTCCCTCGGCAATATCACTCAATAAATTGGCATGCAGGATGACATCATTCATTTCCTGAGCCATCCCCAAGGCAACATTCAAAGCTTCAAGCCCCTTATCGATATCATCGAAACGCGCATAAAGCAGCCACTGAGACCGGCAAGCCAA
>JAGBXG010000385.1 GCA_017629415.1 Pseudomonadota bacterium
CATTTAGCGCGAGCTTTGTATGATGATGACATGTTTTTTAGCGAAACGCAGCTGATGCTTGAGAACGGATTTTTTGATCGTCGCGGGATTCCCACGCACGAGGCGATCATGACGTTTTTGGCACAAAACAGTGAGATGCTGGCGCGGATTCGCCGGGCTGCGAAAGAGGCGGGTCATGAATTGGCGATTGACCGCATTCGCAAGACGTTTGCACTCAATTATAAAGAGCTTGAACTTTTAATGATTGTTGCGTTAGCGGCGATGGACGATTCGGTTTATCGCGCGATGGCGTTTGCGGCGGGTACGGTGGTATCTAAAAAATTCCGGGCATCATTTGTGTGTGAGCTGAACAGTTTAACGCGCGGTGAAGTACAGAAAAATATGGAGCTTTTAAGCGATCGCGGTCAGCTGATTCGGATGCGTTTGTTGATTCCCGAGCGTGCCTTGGGATTTTCGGGTCTTTTGCCCAGGCCGTTTGCAGAAATGGGCATTGATCAGCGCGTGATTGATGCGATTTGTGATGCCGATTTGACGGCGAATTTGTCTCCGCACATGCATTTGTATGAGCAAGCCCAGCGTCCGCAGAGTTTATCGCTGACTCGCGAGTTTACGCGTCAGCTCAAAGCGTTGATTGCACAGCCCAAGGCCAGGCTTTTATTGACGGGTGCGCCGCATTCCGGGCGTCGAACTGCTGTTTGCAGTTATGCCAAAAGTGTTTTGAAAAAACGTGTGCTGGCAGTCAATTTTATTTCTGAAATTGAGAACATGTCTGAGCATGAGATTGAGACGCATTTTTGCAATTATTTGCGCGAATCTTTGTTGCTGGATGCGGTACTTTTGCTTCGGTTTGATGGGATGCATGATCATCCTGGTATTGAGAAGAAGCTTGACAGTTTGCAGCCGCCGTTATCGCGTCATGTGGCGTTTTATCCGGGAACATTGGCGGTTACCGCGGAGAAAAATAATCCTCTGATTACGCGTTTGTTTGATAATCCTGCCGAATGTCACATCAATCTGCCGACGCCGAAAGAGCAGGAAAAAGTGTGGATGGATGCGTTGACGGGTATTTTTGAAGACAAAGAACTGAAGCGCATTGCGTCTTCATTTGCCAATAACTATCAGCTGACGGTAGGCGAGATATTGCAAACGGTGCAAAAGAGTTTGGATGCTCATGATTTGCGCAGTGAAGTGGATCCGGAGGCTAAACTGGAATCGCATCATATTTTGGAAGAAATTCGTCAATGTTTCAGCCATGATTTAGATACATTAGCCGATGTTATTTTATCTGATATTCCGATTGAACGTGTGATTTTGCCCGAAGCGACGGCCAAAACGGTCAACGAAATCTTAGATTTTGCGCGTTTCCAGCGCACGGTTCTTGAGGATTGGGGGTACCGCAAATGCAGTGCTTACGGTAACTCATTGTCCATTTTGTTTACGGGGCCTCCGGGGACGGGTAAAACTTTGCTTGCCACGGCTATGGCTCATGAGCTTGGTAAAATTTTATACCGCGTTGATCTTTCGCGTATTGTGGATAAGTACGTAGGTGAGACGGAAAAGAACCTTGCGAAGATATTTGACGAAGCGGCCAAAGCTCAGGCTATTTTGCTGTTTGATGAGGCAGATTCTTTGTTTGCCAAGCGAACAGATGTTAAATCTTCGAATGACAGGTATGCCAACCTTGAGGTGAACTTTTTGATTCAGCGTTTGGAATCGTATCAGGGTATCAGCATTTTGACGACGAACTTGCAGTCGAGTATCGATGAAGCATTTAAACGTCGTCTGCGGTATATTGTTGATTTTAAAGAGCCGAATGTGACTGAACGTATTCAGCTTTGGAAGGCGTTGATTGCGCCGAATACGCCGATGAAGGATGATATTAATTGGCGCATATTGTCTGAAAACTTTGAGCTTTCCGGTGGTCATATTCGCAATGCCACGTTGAATGCATCGATTCGTGCGGCAGCCAAGGGCGAAGGTTTGGGGATGCAATATTTGCTGGAAGCAGCGATTGCTGAAACCAAGAAGCTTGGTAAACTGGTCAAACTGAGTGACAAAATTCTGCTTATTCTCGATTCCTATGGGGTTGAAGGTTATGATTAATTCTTATGTTCTGAAGGAGACGAAGTGATGGAAAAAACGATTTTAAATACGACGCTTACGCTTGATACAGCTCCGCTTCATATTGCGCCTGGCGGTTCTACGTTATGTGTGATCAAGGGGGATGCTTCATTATTGGCGGAATTTTTGATGTCATTACGTGAAGAGATTGCTTACGGCATGGCCGATGTTCGTACCATTTGTGCAGAATCTCGCTTGGTTGAAGTGTCGATTTATTATGGCAAAGCCGATGATGATGTTTTTCAGGCCATGGTTCAAAAATGTGCGAATGGCATTGAAACGGTCTGTTCCGAGTTATTGGAGGGGACAGGTTTTTCGATGCGTGCAAGAAATCAGGTGATTGATGCGTTAAAATAGTGTTTTTATCGTTGCAAAGTGTGTTTGAGCGCACTAGATTCGATAGAACGACCATATAAAGGTCACATTATTTTTTGTTTATTTTCCCCTCTTGATGATGGAGTTATCTTATATGAATCAGATTACCGAAGCGTTTCTTCACGACATTCCTAAAACGGATCTTCATGTGCATCTTGATGGCTCCATGCGCATAGAGACTTTGATTGAGCTTGCGAATGAGCGCAATATCCCGTTGCCTTCGACGGATCCTCACAAGCTGAAAGAGATTCTCAATATTGGTGGTATTCATGAGAATCTTGAAAGTTATTTGCGCGTATTTGATACGACTCTTTTGGTGCTTCAGGATGAAGAGGCCTTGACGCGTACTGCATTTGAGCTTGCAGAAGATGCAGCACTTGAGAATTGCCGTTATATTGAGGTGCGTTACAGTCCTGTTTTGCATCAGCGCAATGGTTTATCTTTGCCTGTGATTGTGGAATCGGTGGCGGCAGGTCTTCGTATGGCCAAGAAAAAATATGGTATTTTGAGCGGTCAGATTATTTGTGCGATGCGTCACATGCCGCCGCAGTCATCACTGCGTTTGGCCGAACTTGCCGTTGCTTTTAAGCACAAGGGTGTTGTTGGTTTTGACCTTGCAGGCGGTGAAGTGAACAATCCTGCTGAAAAGCATGCCGAAGCTTTTGCTTATGTACGTAAAAACAATCTGAATTCGACGATTCATGCCGGCGAAGCTTATGGTACGCGTTCGATTCATCAGGCTATTCATGCTTGCAATGCGCATCGAATTGGGCATGGTACGCGTCTCCGCGAGAACGGTGATTTGCTGAATTATATCAATGATCACCGTATTCCTCTTGAAGTTTGTCTCAAGAGCAATGTTCAGACGGCTGCGGTTGATGCGATTGAGAATCATCCTTTGAAATTCTATATGGATTTTGGTTTGCGCATTACGCTGAATACCGACAACCGTCTTGTGACAGATACGACGATTACGGATGAATACAAACTTGCCTGCCAGGTTTTCCATCTGAATTATGATGAAGTGAAACGTCTGGTTGTTGATGGCTTTAAATCTGCGTTTATGCCGTTCCGCAAAAAACGCGAAGTGATGCGTCTTGTTTTGGATGAATTTGAGGAAGTTTCGAGAAAACATGGTCTCAAGAGCGAAGTGGCGGCGACAGGTATTTCGCGTTATGCGATTGATCGTGTAGGCGAAGATCCCATGCCTGATTAATGCTCTGAAACTTCGGCAATCCGTACTTGGCTCATCCAAAAAACGTTTATTCTATTTCGTGTTTCAAGGGGCTTAGCCCCTTGACACGATTTGGGGTCTGAGCCCCAAAAGAAGTTACGTCTCAGGGCAGCCGTGAGGTTGTAGCAGATGAATCAAATGTGCTAGAAAGCGCCGCCTTTCATTTGAAAGCGCGGTTTTTTTACATTTTTAAAGGAATTATCATGCGAATTGAAATCGAAAAAGCGCTTGATACGTTGCGTCCCATGTTGCAAGCCGACGGTGGAGACCTCGATTTTGTCGATTATTTTAACCGAATTGTTTACGTCAAATTGACGGGAGCATGTGAAGGCTGTCCTCATGCCAATTTGACGTTAAAAAATGGGATTGAAGCCAAACTTGTCGAACTGTTTCCGGATGAAGTTCGTGAAGTCCGCGACACAAGTCTTGAAGAGCTGGGGATGTAATCATGCAGGATAAAGCAAGAAATCTGACAAACGGCGTTCTTTTTGATGAAGATTATGCGCTTAAAGGTGATCGTGAAGTTCGCGATGTGACCGTCAATGATAAGACGATTACGATTACGATTGCCGTTGAACGTGCGAATGATGCGGCTACACGTTTTGCAATGGAAGATGGTATTCGTCAGGCGGTTTCTGCACAATTCCCTGAGGCAACGGTACGCGTTATCAGTGTGGCTATGGACGGTGAAGATGAACCGCAAGCCAATTGTGCCCATGGGGGTGGAAAAGGTCATGAATTGCCGCCTAAAAAACGTATTCCTGGTGTGAAGCATGTCACGTTGATTTGCTCGTGCAAAGGCGGCGTTGGTAAGAGTACTGTGGCATTGAATACAGCGTTAGCACTGAAGGCGGCAGGCAAGAGTGTAGCTTTGCTCGATCTCGATGTTTATGGCCCGAGTATTCCGGCGCTTGTCGGCAGTGATTTGCCGCCCATCGTTGTCGGTAATTTGATTGTTCCGCCCGAAATTCATGGCATGTCCGTGCTCAGCATTGGTTTCATGATTGAAAAAGATCAGCCGTTGATGTGGCGTGGTCCTATGGTTGCCGGTGTTATCAGTCAGCTGCTTTGGGAAGTGGATTGGTCAGGTCATGATCACTTGATTATCGATATGCCGCCGGGAACGGGAGATACTTATTTGTCGTTGCTGCAAGCCGTTGAAATCGATGCAGCCCTTATCGTGACGACACCGTCGGAATTGGCTTTGGCAGACGTAAAACGCGGTGTTGGCGTTTTTGCTCCTTATGGTGTGCCTGTGGCTGGTGTTATCGAGAATATGGCCACATATGATTGGGACGGCCGTGAAGGTGTACTCAAGCTTTTGGATAGTCTTCATGTCGCTGACGATGCTTCTCAAAAGAGTATTGAACGCATTAAGAAGATGCTTGATACGACAAAATCTATCCGCATTTTTGGCAATCATACCAAAGAGTTGTGCGATGAAGTGAAACTGCCGCTCATTTCATCGATTCCGCTCGATATTGCACTTCAAAATGATAACGATTCCGGTACGCCGTACATGCTGAATCCGAAGAAAAAAGGCATTCAGGAGGCATTTGCTACGATTGCATCGTTTATCATTGCCAAAGAAGAGGTCTAAATCTCGTATATTGATGTGTGCAAAGCTCTTTTTGAGCTTTGCCACAAACCGCGCCAAGGTGCTGAGCCTCTTGGAATCCGCAATAGGGACTTACGTTTTTATGTAGGTCTGGCGTGATGGATATGACTGATGCGCGAGAAACAGGCGAAGCGTATTGGCCGTCAGGCCAATAGCGAAGCCGCGCAAGGCGTATTGGCCGTTAGGCCAATAGCGCGTTTTATGATGTCGTCGATGTGTTCAGAATTAAATTTTGTATTGTTGAGCGATTCCCATGTTGTCAGATATTTCAGTGTTTCTTTTGAACGCATCCACGTTTGAATAACATTTTCTGGGGTATCGCTTTGCGTTGCAGCTATGTTTGTTAATGATATGAAATTTTGTGGGGATGATGGCTTTGTAGTCTGTCTGCCAAGTGATTGACGCTTTTTTTTGTCTAACATTTAATCCAGCATTCAAAAGTAATTGCTTTGTTTGCCTGTTTGAATGCTTCTTTATACTCATCGGAATAGCTGAATATTTGGCTTAATGCCTTTCCTATTTCGGCATATCCCTCTTGGAGGGTAACTTTTGTCTGGCTTCCTTTTTGCGTTATCCGTTTAACATCTTCATAAACTGTAGGGTCTGCAGAGCATTCCCCTTCCCATATGCTTGGGTCTGTGTCACAAACTAGATCAAGCGTGTAATCTTCATCAAGATTTAAGGTCTTGATGTTTTTTATCCAATATTCACCTAATGCGTGATGCCATTTTTCAAAAGCTTCCCATAACGTTAGTTTTTCTTTTTTTGCGGTGTGTTTCTGCATAATCCCGTTTCCTTGTCAAATGGCCTTTCTTTCTCGTTCATGCCGCAATTCTCAATCTTCCCGTTTCGGACGCTCGCCCATAACTGTTTACCATTATCCAATGTTTGAGCGTACCATTCAAGCTCAGTATACTTGCTTTTTGATTTGCCTATAAAGTTTTCTTCATCATTTACCATTGTCAAAATCATCTCCTGATTCTCTGTGGTGTTTGGCAAGTGTCCTTCGCTTTCTCTGAACATGTGTTTTAATTGTCCTTCATTTTTTGGCAGAATAATTTCTTTTTTTTCGTTCTCTCTTGATTTCCTGTGCCACTTTGTACATATCCCCCTCTGTTGTGGTGTGATCCGCATTCCTTGACCCCCTGTCTTGGTTTGCGGATCGTGTTATGGTGCTTGGATTTTGTTGATTAGTTTCTTCGGCTAAATTCTGAGCAAGTTTTTGGCTATTCTTTACCGCCTTTGCCTGCAGTATTGCCCTTTGCTGAATGCCGATGGCGTTTTGCTGTATGGCTTCCGCCTGTTTCATGGCGGCATCTTGGGCAGCAACGGCGGCTTGTGCGTTGGCTTGTGTGGGCTCGTTTCGCAAGTTGTCGGCTTTGGCCTTGTCGATGGCTTCAATTCTGTTCAGCCATCCTTCGATGGTCTGTTGTGTGCCCCGTGTGCTGGTTACCTGCGCTGTCGGCGTTGGTGGCGCGGTCGGTGCTGTGGGCTTGTCGTCGTCCTCGTCTTCCCATTCAAACCTTGCCATGATGGTGCATCGGCATCTTGGGTGAATGGGTGGAAAATTGAGGCCCACTTTTTTGTCTTTGAGCTTAAACCGCTTGTGATTGAGCTTTTGGCATCGTTTGCATGTTCTTGAATCTTCAATGGCCAAAAACTCATAAGTACTTCCACCGGCTTGTTTGATGCCGTCAAGCGTGGCCTAATTCAGGATGCGGTTCATCTCTGTGCGCACCAGCTGCTGTGCGTGTGAAAACTCGACGCCCATGCGCTGTGCCAGTTTCTGTGCAACGTTGTCGGAATTGTCGCCATTGATGATGGCGGCCTGCATCATGGTTTTAAGGTCGCTGGCGAGCTTGTCGCAGTCTTTCCAGATTCTGGCGGAGTAGTCTTTGCCGTGAAATTCTGCATTTAATACGGCTTTGACTTGGTCGGGGCTCACGGCGTACGCAAAGTCACAAAGGACTTACGAAGTGGTATGCCGTGGAGACGAAAAATGGGGGAGCTGGTCCCCATTTTTCCAAAAAATGAGTGTTATCAGTACCTGACTAACTCACAAAAACGTCAAATCCATTGCAGGTTCCAAGGAGCTCAGCCCCTTTGCGGGGGTTGGGTCGGAGCCCCAAAAGAACTTTGCATACACCGTGGGTCAGTGCTGGGGGCCCCCGAATAAGGAAGCGCTGTTCGTACTCCGGATGCATACTTATCGTATGGGAAAGCTTGATCTCGGTTCAAAAATGCAGACACCAGCCCGAACATTGACGATGAAGGAGAAACTGATCGCGCTTCGTAAGCAGATAAAAGAGCAAGCCAAAGAAATCAAGCGTTTGCGAGAGGAAAAAGAGGTTCTTGAGGAAGCAAGCGCTTTTTTTGCAGCCAGCCGGCGGAAGTCAACAAGGACTTGAGAATGCAATTCATTTCCCTAAGGAATGTCTGAAGAATTCCAGACAAACGAAGGCAATCGAGGTATCATTGAATCAGGAGTTTTGATTTAGGAGGTAATGATGGCTCAGTTAAC
>JAGBXG010000386.1 GCA_017629415.1 Pseudomonadota bacterium
CGCAGGAGCAGGAGCCGCCGCGGCTTGAGGTTCTTCTACACGCGCGGCTTTAGGATCAAAGAATGTTTTAAACACCTTTGTTTGATCTTCGTTAATATTTGAAACTTCTCGAGGCTTCCAACGTTCTTCGCGTTTCTCGCTTCCGTCAAAGATAGTGATGGCATATTCATCATCAATCGGCAAATCCAGAAGACGCTGTCCTGCAGGGCTTGCAATACCCGTGCGGCTTTCGCCAGTCCTCAAGTTACGCACTTCATACCGGGCTTCATATGGCTCTGTTTTAATGAGCAATGCTGCAAATGCCGGTTTGAGAGTGATCGAAACGTTTTGCTGTTCGCCATCATTAATTTTGATGGTACGTTCTTCAGTTTTGTAACCTTCTTTTTTGACAACGATCAGGTGTTCACCTGGCGTAATATCAGCAAGTACAAAGTTTTGATTACCGGACAGGAGCTTGCCGTCAACGGTCACTTCAGCCATTTCAACATCGACATAAAGCTTAATGGTTGTATAGGCCACGGGTGTCAATGTAATGGTCACCTTCTCGCCATCCTCATCCGCCATAGCGGTACCTTCAACCGGCTCGTACCCATTCGCGACAATACGGTACGTACTTAATTTTTTAGTAGGCAAGGATTCTACAGAAAATTCAGAGCTGGAAGATGTTAAAGTTTTACCATTAATGGACATCGAAACAGCCACATCAGGCTGAATGTAAAACATGAGTTTTCCATTTTTGGCAGGCAAAAACACGGCTGCAGCCACGAGCCCCAAAATCACAATCACCAAAACAATGACGATAATCATAAAGCCCGTACGAGAATTATTTCGACGCGGAACGGGTTGTGAAAGAACAGTTTCGCGTCCTTTATTGACGATAACGGGTTCAGCCACAGCAACAGACTTGCGAGGAACGGCTTTATTGCTGTTGCTGCCGACAACGGAGGCGGAAATAATATCCTGGACATTGTCCGAACTCGCGGCATTTCCATTTCTATTTGAAAAAACGATATCGGCCTTTGGCGGCTCAAAATCATCGAGTTCGGCGTAAATGGCTTGTTTAGGCGCTGGCTGACCGGATGCGGCATCATATTGCGCGCCGCTCATCTTAGGCACTTGACCCTTTTCATAGAAAGATGTCTTCTCATCAACTGCTACAGGCTGTTGCTGAACAAGAACATCGCGAGTCAGTTCCTTATAATACTCACGTTTCTTCTGTTCTAGGGCGATCTCCTGCATAAACATCGAGTGCATAAACTCGCCGAGATCTTTCGCTTGATAATAAATACCTTGTTTGAACATGAAACGCTGCAACGCTTCCTGAAGTTCATTGGCAGTCTGATAGCGCAAAGAAACATCTTTCTCGAGGGCTTTAAGAACAATGTCTTCAAGCTCTTCGGGAATATCCGAATTATAAAGCGTCGGAGGACTGACTTCGACTTTGCGAATCTTCTCAAGGGTTTCAAAATCGCTGGCTCCCACAAAAAGACGTTTGAGCGTCAGCAGTTCGAAAAGTACAATACCCAAGGCAAAAATATCACTGCGACGATCAATATTGGTCTTCCCCGAAACTTGTTCAGGACTCATATAGCTGAACTTGCCTTTCAGAATACCAACCTGAGTCGCTGAAGACTTATTCGTCGCTTTGGCAATACCAAAATCGATCAGCTTGCATTCACCTTCATAGCTGAGCAATATATTCTGAGGACTGATGTCACGATGAATAATATTCATCGGCTCGCCATTGGCATCTTTCTTATTATGAGCAAAATCAAGACCTTCACAGATCTTACTCACAATATAACAAACACAGCCAATATCCAGCTTGCGAGAATTGCGCACACATCTGTCAAAAATCATGCGCAAATCATGCCCAGGCACATATTCCAAGGCAATATAATATTCATCGTTAATGTTGCCGAGATCGAATATCTGAGCAATATTCGCATGATTCAGCTGTACTGCTATCTTGGCTTCATCGATAAACATCGAGATAAACTCTTTGTCTTCCGCAATAGCAGGCAAAATATTCTTGACTGCAACAATACGCTCAAAACCCTCAACACCAAAGGTCTTCGCCTTATAAACTTCGGCCATCCCGCCTGTGTTGAGCTTCTCAAGTAAAAAATAATCACCGAATGGGATGGGTTTAGCCAGTACGCCCATGTTCATCCTTCCTTACAATGCGCCGCGTTAATGCCGCGCAGATAAAAAACCGCGCACATTTTACCTTGTCTTGCACTTTGGTGCAAGTTATCACACACCCTATGACACTTTGAAAAAAACAACACAAAAAAACCGGGCATATCCATCACTCAGAATATACCCGGCAAAACGCCTGCCTCATCAAAGCAAACGCAAAAACATGGCCTTCAAATTAATAATCGTATTTACATACGCCAGAAATACACTTGAAGTAACCGTCACCCGATGCACAATCGCCTTCGTTCAAACAAGAAACCATGCAACGGCCGTTCGAACAAACCATGCCGCTCGCACCACAATCATCATTATGAACGCAAGAACGCTCATTCGAACGATAACAGGCACCAGAACTCAAATCATTGGCCGCACGAAGATAACATGAATATCCCTTGCCGCACTGCTCATCCGAATAACAGCTCAAAGAACAATAGCTGACCTTGTTGTTATTCTCATCGACAGAGTTGATGCAAAGCGCATACTCGGCAAGCCCTTCCGGCTCATAATATTCCATGCACTCACGATTCTCCTGACATTCATTCAGATTCGTAATTTCAAGCTGACAACGGTTGTCCACACAAGTGCCATTCTCATCACAATCTAAATCTGATGCGCAATAATTCGGATCGCATGACTCATTATTGGGCACGCATACGGAATCATACTTATTGGAATTGATAGCACCCAAGGACCGACATGTATAACCTGTTCCGCAATCCGCATCGCTGCGGCATCCCGCCAAACAAACCTGCTCACCGCTCTGAAGCAAAACACACGAATTATCTACGCCATAACAATCGGCCGAAGAATTGCACGATTCACACAGACGAACCGAACCACTGTTCACTGCATGACACGTACCATTGCTGCAATATTCGCCATATCCACAGTCGCGATCGCGGTAACAAACATCAGAATAGCACTCTTCATAATACGAAGAACACACATCACCGCATTCCTGAACTACCTTCACCTCGTCCCAACACACAATACCACTGCAAACCGTATCTACATACGTACGCTCTGAACACACATAATCACATTGATAACGCTTCACACAATTGTCAGATGTCGCATCAATATAACATGCCGAAAGACCGCAACAACCCAAACAAGCAAGCGCTGCTAAAATACCAAATTTACGAAATGAACGCATATTTCCCTCCATCCAATGGAAAAACAAAACAAACTCTCTAAAAACAAGAAAATTTCATGCCAAGTCTGTACTTTTAAGACAACCCGCCCGGCTATTGACATACGCCGGGCGAGCGGTGCTATGCGGAAAACCGCATACGCACCGCCTTTTATCCCTTCTGAGACTCCATCACAACATGGACCGGCATCTTCGGCGACTGCGGCGCCCACTCCAATGTCTGGGTCGGGAATGCAAACCCTGTCCCCGCCTTCTCTACAATGCGCATAATCTCAAGCATGAATTTCTGACGATCTTCAAAATGTTCCGATTTCGCCACGCGACGCGTATAAGCCGTCACTGTAATATCCAAACTCGATGCCCCAAAACCGCCAAATCCCACATAATAACTCGGACCATAAACATCCTGATGATCTGCCAAATGCTGCTTAATTTCAGCCACAATCTGCTCAATCTGGGCCGCCGTCGTCGAATACAACACGCCAAAACTGCACTCCATCTTGCGCACTTTACGACAAGCATAATTATCAATCGTCGTATTCGTTAAAAGCGCATTCGGCATCGTAATCAAAGAATTATCCACCGTGCGGATCAGCGTCGAACGCAAACGAATCTCTTCCACTTCGCCTTCTACACCATTGAGCGAAATCCAATCCCCTAGCTGGAACGGCCTGTCTAAAAATACCACCAAAGAACCAAAAAGATTGGCAAGCGTATCCTTCGAAGCCAATGCAAGCGCTGCACCACCAATGCCCAAACCGGCCAAAAGCGATGACACCGAATAACCCATGTTCTGGATAATCAAAAGAATACCAACCACAAAAAGAAGAACTTTGATACAGCCTGAAATCAAAGGCACGGCCATATCATCAATTTTATCATCCGTCTTGTGAGCCCGGTGCAAAAACTGATCGGTCACCTTGTTCGTCACAAGCATCAAATACCAAATCAAACACCATATCGAAATGGCACGCATCAATATAAATATCCAGCTGAAAATATTCTGCCCCCAGCTCGGCGTGTCCATAATGGCTAAACCAAAACTGCAACCTACGGTTATCATCAATACATGAAGAGGACGCGCCAAATTATTCAAAACAATATCGCGAAATTTCGATGCACGCTTCTGCTCCTCAAGCTTTTTAGACGCACGAACAATAAAAAATTGAATCAACTTGTCCAAAATAAGCGCAATGATGACACATACAACGATGGTAATCACGTCACCCACCGATATTTCTAAAAATGATGAATTTAAAACAGACCTTAAAATCTCAACCATATCGCTCTACTCTCTAAAACAGAAAAACCTTCACGCTAATCGACATGACCTATCCAAGCCTCTATCAAAGGCTGCTGAATCATAAACCAGTTCCGCATTGTCTTTTCGACCGAATAATCCAAAGGCAAACCTGTCGCGCCCTTATTCTTATAAAGACATTGATACAAAATTTCCTGCGCACGCCGTTTGTGCGGACTCGATGCCGCCAATGCCGTCTGAAGCTTTTGGGCAAAGGCATTTTTTGCCACATCATCCATGGTCGATGTCTGAGCCATCAGCTGCTGCACCACCCCCTCCAATTCGGCGGTATGCTGCGTCACATACTGACTGACTGCATCATTTAAATTTTTGCACAATGTCGGCTCCCGAACCAACAAATCATACCGAGCCTGCTCACTCAACGTCATCCGCTGCGCCGGCTGCTCAGGATTCAAAAAACGAGACTCACGATTCTTTAATTCCGCGGCCTCAAACAAGCGAGTATGTTTATGCACTTGAGAAGCCACTTCATCAAAGCCATAAACGACAGTGTCCAAACCCGCCTGAAGTGCCACATAACGTGCCAAAGCATCTGCAGGCACAACAGCCGGAGCCATCGCCTCACCTGAGTCCAACGGCACAAAAATACTGTCCTGCCCCCAAACAACAGAAGGCCAAAAAATACTGAGGAAAATGAGCCATCTTGGAGACATATACACCCCAAATAAAAGCCGGGCCGTATGGCGTCCGCCATAGGACCGGCAAAATGGCGGCGTATCGGCAAAGCCGATAGCCGCCTTTCCCAAACTATCCCTTTAAAACTTCACAAAACCCGATGATATGACGACAAAAACATCAGTTCGTATTGATGACCTTCAAATCCAGGCCAATCGGATAACCGTACGAACTCATGTTATGATAACCGTAACTGTACAAACCAAACGGCTTATCGGCCTCCATGCGATGCACCCCCACTGCAATGGGAGCATAACCATAGGCGAAATCGGAATCCGGAATCGCCGTAAATTTGCTCGTATCCACAGCTTTTCCATCCAGTTGAATCGCCGCACCCTTCGGCGCAATCATCGTAATAAAGTTATTGTCGTATGAATCCGGCACCATAAAGGCATAATCGCTGCGGTACTGCTCATAAGGCACCACGAGCATGAAAGACGGATCGCCGATGCTCAGCTTGTTATGATTCATGCTGGGCAGGAACTGACCCACGCTGATGGGCTTATCCGCAGTGACTTTAAAGCTCTCGCGAGTCTCGAAAAGTGTCGATTGACCTGCATTCAAGGTTTTGACACCGCCCAGCGAAGCAGGAA
>JAGBXG010000387.1 GCA_017629415.1 Pseudomonadota bacterium
GCTATCCTGTCGGATACGCCCGCGTTTTTTTATCTTTTGTGGGGCTCCGCCCCAGACCCCGCTAAAGGGGCTGAGCCCCTTTAGAATCTCGCAATATAGGGCTGTTTTCGTGGGAGAATCCCGCAATATAGGGCAGTTTTCGTGGGATTGTTGGGCGCTGGTTACTCATGTTTTGTGGGTGTAATAGTCCCCTGTATCTATTTCGCTTTTCTATAACGTATCACTGATAAATGATTTGTGATTTGCCACTTTGCGTATGTCGTAGAATTTCGTGAATGAGGCCGAAAGTACGATAGTGAGTGTGCGATTTTATCGAGTCAAAAAGTGTAAAATTGCACCCCAAAATCAAAGAGATAAGTGGAATTGACGTGGTATTCTCACGGTATTTAGAGTAAACCGCGCCATGAATTTGGATACGATTAAAAAAATTGTTTCCAGGGTGTGAGAGATTTTTAAAAAATAGGAGCAGCTGGTTGTCATTATGAGCGCCAAAACTGATAAAATCCTGACTTATAGCAAAGATGCATTTTGGATTACCATTGGACTTGCGTTGTACGGCTGCGCATGGAATGTCTTTGTTTTGCCGCAAGGGTTTGTAGGGGGTGGTTTTGGTGGCCTTTGTGCCATGCTTTATTATGTGACGGGCATTCCGGTTTCGATTTCCTATCTGTTATCGAATGTCTTTTTGTGCGTCATTGCTGTCATTGTCATTGGCAAGGAATTTAGCATCAAGACGGTCTTTGGAATCTTGGGATTAACGGTATTTCTGAGTGTTATTCCGATTCCTGAAGTGCCCTTGATTTCAGACAAGCTGTTAAGCGGCATTATGGGCGGTATTTTAGCCGGTGTGGGTGTCGCAACTTATTTGCTTCATGGTTCATCGACGGGCGGTTCCGATATCGTCGTCATGATTGTGTCGAAATATAAGAATGTGACATGGGGACGCGTTTATTTAATCTTTGACGCATGCGTCATTGCATCATCATTCTTTTTGCCGACAGGTTCGATTGAAATGGTGGCCTATGGTTTTGTATTCATGGGCGTTCAAGCATACACCATTGATATGGTCAGCAATGGTCGTCGTCAGTCGGTTCAGATGTTTATTTTTACGTCTAAATACCGCGAAGTGGCAGATCAAATTATTCATCAGCATCATCGTGGTGCGACATTGTTTGAATCGATTGGCTGGTACACCAAGCAGCACCGTAAAACAGTATTTCTGGTGGCCCGTAAGCGCGAGGCGCAGGCGATATTTAAGACGGTTAAGGCGATTGATCCAAATGCATTTATTGCTGTTTCAAACGTGATGAGTGTATTTGGAATGGGATTTGATGCCATTAAAGCCGGATTTACCAAGCCGGTACTCAAAAATGAAAATGGCGAAGTTATCGATACATCAGCACCTGAAACAACGGCATTGCCGCAGGAAGGGTGTGTCGATGCAGAAATGATGAAGGATGAAGAAGCTGCATTGCAGCGCATTCGCGATGGGCGTGAAGCTCAATATAATCCGCATTGGGAAACACCGGCTTCGGAGCTGATGGAAATTCCTGAAATGCCGTTGATTCCTAAGGATATGGCAGATCATTCGGTTCAGGAATATGTTTCTGTGACAGATATGACTGTTGTGTCTGAGAATAAATAGAGACAATGTGGTTAATGTGGTTAATGTGGTTAATGGATGAAATAAAAATTCCATCCATATCATCATGTATTGATAGGATTAACGTGTTGTAACAAGTTTGTTATATTGCGTAAATTAGAAAATTTTGAGCTGAATGGTTGTTACATTTGCTTACAAATTTGAATTTTCTTTGATAGGGAATCAAAAACTTGACACGTCATTTGATTTATTAGATAGAGGGCGCCGATTCAATGCGTTAATTTTTCGCATTGTTGGTTGGACATGAAACGTCATCCGATATGTGCGTTTTACGGATGATATGTGAATTTTGTTTATTTTTTTTCCTGATAAGGATGATTCAAATGAAAAAACTTGCTGCTCTTTTCATTATGTTCGCTATGCTGACACTTACAGCTTGTGGTCCTAAGGCTGCTCCCGAAGCTGCAACTGATACTGCTGCTCCCGCTGCTGAAGCCAAAGCTGAAGAAGCTGCTCCTGCCGCTGACGCTGCTGCTCCCGCTGCCGACGCTGCCGCTGCTGACGCTGCTGCTCCCGCCGCCGACGCTGCCGCTGCTGACGCTGCTGCTCCCGCCGCCGAC
>JAGBXG010000388.1 GCA_017629415.1 Pseudomonadota bacterium
GCGATTTTCGGAAGTTAGCCGGATACTGGTTGCTGAACTTTTTGGGGCGAAATGGGAACCCTGTATCCCATTCCGCCTTGGGGTAAGTTTTAACACTTCGCAAAAGCTGACTTTTTTTCGCCTGCAAACTTGAGTTTGCTGTGATGAGCGCAGCGAATCAATCTGCCCTCTCCTGTTGGGAGAGGGCGGCCGCGATGCGGCATGGAGTGAGGTCAAAGCTGACAAAGAAAGCACCCCATTCTGTCACGAAAAAAGGGGCTTTGACCCAAACCACACCAAAGGGGATACAATTTCGAGGAAGCAAGGCAAACACTCGAATTTGCTTTGATGAGCACGTGATTGACTAAAATTAAAAAATAGAAATTTAATTTGACAAAATAGGAATAATTCCTATTATCACTCTCAGAAAGGAGGTGATGAGTTATGTCACAGCATCAACAGCGTTTATTAGCCATTGTGAATTCCGTGTGTTGCCATCCGACAGCAGAAGAGATTCATGCGATGGCTCGTATAGAAAGCCCGCGAATCTCGTTAGGTACGGTCTATCGAAATTTAAATGCTCTCGTTGATGCACACAAAATTCGTCGCCTCTCGATACCTGGCAAACCAGACAGATTTGATAAAACCATGCCTCATGACCACTTAATCTGCACAAAATGCAATACGGTCATCGATATTGAAACCATAAGCTGTCATTGCCTGAATTTACCTAAAGGTATCACCGTTCAATCTTTTGATGTGATGGCTTACGGACTCTGTTCTGATTGTCAAAATCATGTTTCAAAAGAAAATTGAGATATTTTAAACTGGGGAATAAAGGGGTAATAAGATTTTTTTATATTAGCTTTGAATTCAGGAAGCGAAGCTAAATTTTTAACAACACGAAATCGATTCGACCACAGGAGAAGGAACTATGGCAGATCTTAAAGGTACAAAAACAGAAGCTAACCTCCAGGCAGCATTTGCAGGCGAAAGCCAGGCTCGCAATAAGTACACATACTATGCAAGCCAAGCCAAAAAAGACGGCTATGAACAAATTGCAGCTATTTTCCTTGAAACTGCTGAAAACGAAAAAGAACACGCCAAACTCTGGTTCAAATGTCTGCATGACAACAAAATCCCCACGACAGCCGAAAATCTTTTGGATGCTGCCAATGGTGAGAACTATGAGTGGACAGATATGTATGCCACATTTGCCAAAGAAGCCCACGAAGAAGGTTTCACACGTATTGCCAAACTCTTCGAAATGGTAGCTGCCATCGAAAAAACACACGAAGACCGTTATCGTAAGCTTTTGGCCAGCGTTGAAGGTCAGCTCGTTTTCTCAAAAGATGGCGATGCCATTTGGGAATGCCGTAACTGCGGTCACATTGTGATTGGCAAAGATGCCCCCAAAGCTTGCCCCGTTTGCGCACATCCGCAGGCATTCTTCCAGATTAGAGCTGAAAACTATTAATCCTTAAAATCTGGCTCAAACCCAGATTCAAAACTTAAAAATCCCTCGAATTTTCGGGGGATTTTTTTTTAAGCAGCGATAACTCGTCTCAAGCTATTCTCTTTTTTCATCCATTTTTACGGGTGATGGGGGCAAGCCCCCCTGCGGCGCTATTGGCGCGGCGTATGGAGCCCTTTGGGCGAAATAGCCGCGCCATGCAAGGCGTATGTCGAGCCCGTAAGGGCCGGCATAGCCGCGCGCCAATACGCGCCTACCCCCCAAGCGGGGACACCCCGCAACGCCCCGTTTCAGCATGATTCAGACTTGTACTGATACCTCTTGGGTCGGGCAGACATTGCCTGGGCTATTCATTGAGCATTCTGTCGAGGTCTTTATTGGCATCATCCAAAAGATTATCAAAATAATCATCAGATGCATCATTTTTCTCAAGATTCAAGCGTCCCCGGGCAGCATCTTGAGCGTTTCCATTGTTTGAAACACCTGCATCAAATGCATAATTTTGATGATTATCAAACTCCTGATAATCCTGATAAAAAGGATTCAAATGCTCAGAGCCTATCTCTTTATTGGAACAAAAGCCGATTTCTTCTAAAACATCTGCATCCAAAGGTTCCCAGCAATTGGATTCACAATCGGTTGGCGACAACATCAGCAGCACACTGTAGCCGGGCACAAACATCCACCAGCCGCTTCGGCCGACATCATGGAGCCTTGCAACGAGCCAACAAATCAGCGAAATGTAAATAACTGAAGATAATATGAAACCGATTAACGGGATGATGCTAGCCAAGATAGTTAAAAGCGTAAGCGTCATACATGCATGTGCATATTCATTCAGCGTAACACGTCTGCTCGCTGGGAACGTATAGTGTCTTACCAGCTTTAGACCTTTTGAGAGAGCTGCCCCAAAATCAATATCGTTGGCCATATTGTTTCCTTACGTAAAAAAAAATTGATATCATGATGGCTAAAAATGAATCATGATTTTCGAGCTGGATACACCATACTCAAGATAAATGATATAATAACTCTTTAAATTGTCATAACAGCTTTGTTTTATAATGTAACAGCTTTCTTAACACCCAATGTCGAATCATGGCATAATCATGGAGTAAAAATGCGCATAATGCCTATCAGAATGCGCCTTTTTGAGTTCTAACTCATGCATCCTTTGACCCATATCCATCCAGCGGTATCAATACTTAATCAAAAAGGATTGTCATCATGTTAAAGAAAATCATTCCATGTCTTGCAGTTTTGGGCACCTGCTGTTGTGCTTGTGAAACCCCAAAAACCGTTAATTATCCTAAGGCTCAGGAATTGCCTGTCTCGCGAGTGGTGATGTATCAAAGTGGTATCGGATATGTCGAACGCAATGCCGTTGTCGATGGCAATGAACTCGTTTTAAGAATTCGCCCCGATCAAATTAACGATATTCTCAAGTCATTGACGGTCATCGATCGCGGAGATGGTCGCCCCGTATCCATTTCTTTGCCCGTCGATAAAAATACCCTCGATACGTTGGCACAAATCCCGGAACAAGTCCAAGAAGGCGGCATTCGTTCTTTGTTGAGTGCTTTTCGCGGTGCCCACGTCAAAGTTCGTACACGCAATGGAGCTTATGAAGGCCGAATTGTCGGCATCGATGAAAAAAATCATCGACCTTGGCCACGCAGTGAATTGAGTATCGTCAACACCGAAAAAGAAGAAGACAACACCACATTGACGTTGAAAACAAGTCAGGATGTGTTGGAAATCATTGCCCTAAAAGATATCAAATCGGTTTCACTCTATGACAAAAGCTTAGCCGACGGCCTCGATAAAAGCCTGAATATCAGCCTCAATGACGGCAGCTGGAAACAAATCGAACTCCGAATTCAGATGGATTCTGACAAAAAACGTGAACTGGCATTGAGCTACCTCGTAGCCATGCCCACCTGGAAACCTGCTTACCGACTTATCTTAGAAGACAATGATAGAGGCACACTTCAAGGGTGGGCTGTCGTCAGTAATGTCACCGGAGCCGACTGGAAAGATATTTCATTTTCATTGGTTTCGGGGCAACCCATGAGCTTTACTTATGACTTATATCGCCCCCAGTTTTTAGAAAGACCCGATCTTTCCGGACTTGCTGCACAACGTGCTGTCGCGCCCAAAGTCATGGAATCCGGATACGGTGCCGTTAAACAGGCACCCCGTGCCCCCCAGGCTGAAGCCAGCGTCATGATGAATACCGCAAAACCTGCAGCTTCAGCAACAATGGCTAAAAAATCCAGATCCATGGGCGGCAGAGCCATATACGCTGATACCGCCGATATGGCCGTCATGGAGGACGCCATCGAAGCCGAAGAAGAAGCCATGGTTCAAGACTCGGCCCCCATCGAAGCCAATGAAATGATAAACAGTTTCACAGAATTGGCTTCAAAAGCTCAAATCGGTTCGTTTGATGAATATAAATTGGCCTCAAAATTGACCATCCCAGACGGCAATACTGCTCTGGTCAATCTGATTCAGGAAAATTTAACCGCCAGAGATACGCGCATGTTTACAAAGCCAAATCATATCTGGAGTTTTGATGATTTTCCTAAAAACTGGCGACAAACCCAATCTTTTCAAACCATTGAACTGAAAAATGAAGCCAATGTCGCCCTCGATTCAGGGCCTATTACCATCTATCGAGACAGCGCCGTTATCGGCGAAGGCTATCTCAGCAGAACGAATCAAGATGCCACAGCATATATCACTTTTGCGAATGAAGGCCGTCTGGCTGTCGAACTGATCGACACAAAATCTGACACTTCCGTTAAATTAGATAGCGTTAAAAATGGACGTTGCAGCGTCATTTCAGAACGCCTGTTGACCCAAGAATTCAAATTTGAAAGTCATATTCAAAATGCAACAACCGCACTTTTGCAACTGCCCATGTTCTCTAACTGGACACCCGTCAATTTCCCCGAAAACGTCATCAAAAATGACAGCGGTTACATGATTTCAGTGCAAGTGCCGGCCAATCATTCCGCTCACTTGCCTCTGACAATGCGCCATGAAACCCGTCACTCAAGCAGATTAAACACCGTTTCAGGCGATTGCAGTAAAGCCGTTGAAACTGCTTTGAACCAGAATTTGATTCCCGAACAAGATGTGGAACGCTTTAAAGCTTATCTGAACGATATCAAAGCCTTAGATATGAACGGTGTAAAAACACAATCTTTACAGGAACGCCGTAACGAAATTGAACGCGATCAACGCAGCCTGAGTGAAACCTTGCGCGACCTCAAAGATATCAAATCATCAGGTGCAGATTCTTTGAAATCCCAATTGATGAAACGCCAAAAAGATAACGAAAAAGCCTTAGTCGATATCACCACCGAACTCTATGCCCTGCAAGTCCAAAAAGGTGAAATCGACCTTCGCATGAAAGAATATGAAACTTTAAGTTACCATAGATAATCCTTGTCTTGGAGCTCGGCCCCCAAACTACGCCCAGGCTGAGCTCCCTGGAACTCACAAATAGAGACTTACGGTTTTTTGTCGTCTGACAGGTACTCAACGCTAACATTTAAAAACGAAATAAAACCCTGTCTCACATTCTAATTGATTGTCGCATATCACTGCAGCAGTGATTTGCGACTTCGCATACGCTCCGGCGAATAAGTACAGCCTTTGCATGCTTGATTCCTCACTGGATAAGAAGTGTGTTCTGTGTCATAATCTGCTGAGGTATTTGTGTTTTGTGATGTGTGGATTATAAAATAATGTACAAAAATATTAAACATATAAATTATTTTGTGCCATACATATGCATATTCTTTGTATTCTGCGTAGGATGTCATTCCGAACAAAAAATTTCATCCTCTAAATGTCCGGTTTGTCCGCCTGCTGTCAATTGCCCGATTCCGACACATATCCAGCTCAGTCAACTCGATACTGCCTCGCGAGAACGATTGAAAATAGAGCTTTTGGCAGAAATCAAAGAAGAAACGCGAAAGCAATGGCTGGAAGAATTTGAAGCTCAACAGGCAAAACATCTTTCTGTTCAAAATGCTGAAAAAAAAGAACATGCTGTTGAAGTACCGCTTGTACCATCAGTACCATCCGAAATACGGCCTGAATCTTTGCCTCCGACACAAAAAATCGAACGTGATGACAGAGGGATGAAAATCATGCGTCACACATTTGCAACGCAAATTGTTCGCCGTTTGCCCGTCGATGAGCGCGATGTTTTTACGATCTCGGATGCTTCAATCTTTTGTTATGCCGAAATTTCATCAGCATCTGAAGAAGACAGGGTCATTACGATTCGTTTTACACATTCCACGGGATTGGCGCAGTCATATACATTGCCCGTAAGCCAAAGTCCTGCCTGGAGAACATGGTCAAAACTCAATTTAACGAAATCTATGACAGGGACCTGGCTATGTGAAATCTTCAATGAAGATAATACATTACTGGCTTCAAGACCGTTTGTTGTCGTCGATGATTAAGGAATTTTTTGCTTGTGCTTTCTTCGTCAACTGCGACCTCACTATCGCCCTTCGGGCGGTCTCTCCCACAGGGAGAGAAACCTGATTCGCTTCGCTCATCAAAGCGAACTCGAGTGTTTGATTTGATGAGCGAAATCAAATCCATTCTGCGGCAAAAAACGTCAGCATTCA
>JAGBXG010000389.1 GCA_017629415.1 Pseudomonadota bacterium
GGCAAAAAACAGCTGCATTGACGAATCAAATGACTCAAGCACAATGGAATCAAGGTGTCCATATCGTCTTTTTTGCTCGACAGAATGGCGCGCTTTCTTCGTCAGCTGCGTCATTGCAGTCGGTCACGTGCGCTAGCACGCTCCCTCCTTTCATTCCTTGCTTCCTCGAAATCCCATCCATTCTGCGGCAAAAAACAGCTGCATTGACGAATCAAATGACTCAAGCACAATGGAATCAAGGTGTCCATATCGTCTTTTTTTGCTCGACAGAATGGCGCGCTTTCTTCGTCAGCCGCTCCATATTGCTGGATTCCAAAGGAGCTCAGCTCCTTTGGTGGGGTCCGGGGCAAAGCCCCGGCGGGGTTTGGGGCAGCGCCCCAAAAGAATTTAGCGCACACCTTTGTGTTTGTGGCAACGCCTCACAGAATTTACATTATCCCAATAAATCCGATTAACCTTTTTTCTGGATTTGTGCCCAGTCGTCTCGCATGGTGACTGTGCGGTTAAAGATGAGATGATCGGCCTTGGAATCTGTATCGACGCAATAATATCCCATGCGTTCGAACTGGCAGCGGTAGCCGGGTTTGACATCGGCCAGTGCGGGTTCGACATAACCATTGAGGATTTCCATCGAATCCGGGTTGAGGCAAGCTTTGAAATCGCCTTCGGTATTGGCCATCGGATCTTCTTCTGTGAACAGTGTATTGACGAGATGAAGTTCTGCCGGCAATGCGTGTGCTGCACTGACCCAGTGAATGGTGACTTTGACTTTGCGGCCATCCGGAGATTTACCGCCGGCACTTTCGGGGTCATACGTGCAGCGAACCTGGATGATGTTGCCGTTTTCATCTTTGTCTACACCTACGCACTTGAGGAAGTACGCATAACGGAGACGGACTTCACGGCCCGGAGTGAGTCGGAAGAATTTTTTCGGGGCATCTTCCATAAAATCGGAACTGTCAATCCAGAGTTCACGGCTGAACGGGACTTTTCTGGAACCGAGGGATTCATCGGTCGGATGGAAAGGTGCGTCAAACCATTCGACTTTGCCTTCAGGATAGTTTTCAATGAGAACCTTGATAGGACGCGTCACACCCATAACGCGTGGCGCGACATCATTGAGGTGATCGCGGACGCAGTGTTCAAGCAATGCAATATCGACCATGGAATCGCGTTTGTTGACACCGATGAGTTCACAGAAATTGCGAATCGCTTCAGGCGGGAAACCGCGGCGTCTCATACCGGAAATCGTCGGCATTCTGGGATCATCCCAACCACAGACAATACCGTCATTAACGAGGCTCAAAAGACGGCGTTTGCTCATCACTGTGTATGAAATATTGAGTTTGGCAAATTCAATCTGCTGGGGATGACGATCGAGTTCGAGGGCTTCGATAAACCAGTCATACAGAATGCGGTGATCTTCAAATTCAAGGGTGCAGACAGAATGTGTAATGCCTTCGAGGGCATCGGACAGGCCATGTGCAAAGTCATACATCGGATAGATGCACCATTTGTCGCCTGTTCTATGATGCACGGCATGTTTGATGCGATAAATAAGAGGATCGCGCATGTTCATGTTCTTATGTGCCATATCGATCTTGGCACGAAGAACGCGTTCGCCTTCTTTAAATTCGCCGTTTTTCATGCGTTCGAGCAAATCCAGACTTTCTTCAGCCGGACGATCGCGCCAGGGACTCGGTTTGCCAGGCGTGTAGAAATTGCCGCGATATTCGCGAATCTGCTCAGGCGTCAGTTCGCAGACATAAGCCTTGCCGCGTCTGATGAGTTCTTTTGCCCATTCATAAAGCTGATCAAAATAATCCGAAGCAAAATAAAGAGCATCCCATTTAAAGCCGAGCCATTCGACATCCTGTTTAATGGAATCGCAGTATTCGGTATCCTCTTTGACAGGATCTGTATCGTCAAAACGGAGATTGCATGTTCCGCCGAATTTTTGGGCAAGTCCGAAGTTCAGGCAGATAGATTTGGCATGTCCAATATGAAGATAACCATTGGGTTCAGGCGGGAAACGCGTGGCAACACGACCGCCATTTTTGCCGTTTGCAATGTCTTTTTCAACAATTTCGCGGACAAAGTTTGAGCCAACTTCGGGATTTTTTGCACTGTTTTCAGAATTTTCTGCCATTTCTGCTTTTCCTTTGCGTTAAATATCAGTCACACTTTATTGGGAGCTTTCCCAAAACGTGCCTGCACATTCGGTATCTATCGGTGTACCAGACACTCCCGGAATACACCGGACAAAAACGGCGTGTTTTACCTACATTGAATCAATTCGACAATGCAGAAACGGATGAAAAGCACTATCTTTATTTTCATTTGCAGCATTTTAGGCTGTCTCTTCGCTTCCTGTGACCGGACAAAAATGCAAACTGGCGGCATCATTGCCCTGACTCCGTCTCTTACAGAGGCTGTTTGGGCAGTCGGAACACCGGAAAATATGCCTTTAGTTGCCACGAGCCCGTACACCACAGACGCGCGTGCAGACGGACTCCTTCGCCTGCAAGCCGAAGGAACGTTGGAACAAATCGTGGCCATGAAACCGTCGCTTGTATTGCTTCATTCCAGCGACAGCCGCAAGGCCGCCCAGCTTCCAGCCGCCAATATCCCCGTTATGACACGGGCCATGGATACCAGTGAA
>JAGBXG010000049.1 GCA_017629415.1 Pseudomonadota bacterium
ACACGTTGTTTAGGAATTCAAGGAGACCTTCTATAAAAGTGGAAAATCAAGGGGATACACCCTTCAAGAGAGAGATAAGTTAAAAAGAGTGGGTGGATATTTGATTAATTGGATGGTTTCACTTTCTTTTTGTGGGGACCCTTCAAAAGGGCTTGATCGGGGGCATGTTAGGTGATTTGAGGGGTATCTTTCTTACGGCTGAATCTGCGCCATCGGCGGCAAGATTTCGTCCGAACCGAATTCTCATTTTCGTGCTTGCTGTAAACTGGGGTGGACGGGTGAAGTTCAAAACGAGAATAAATAGAATAATTTGAAAGTAGTACTTTTAAATTATTCCGCATTTTTGATATAATCCCAAGCCATGAAAAGACGGACAGTGCAGACAGAACTTGAAATGTTGGCGACAGAATTTCCTGTTGTTTCAATTTATGGTCCAAGGCAATCTGGTAAGACAACTCTTGCTCGGATGACTTTCCCTGATAAGCCATGGGTTTCGCTTGAAGATTTAGATGTCAGAGCGCGTGCGTCAAATGATCCGAGGGGATTTCTTGATTCCTATAAGGGCGGAGCTATTTTTGATGAAATACAGCGTGTTCCTGAACTTCTATCCTATCTGCAGGGTGTCGTGGATATAGACCGTCGCCCAGGACGGTTTATTCTTACAGGCTCGCATCAGGCAAAGTTGAAGAAAAGTATAGCCCAGTCTCTGGCGGGGCGTACTGCTGTATTGACGCTATTACCTTATTCTATGGAGGAGTGTCCCGTTGTGACAGCGGATACTTCTTCTGTGTTCGCTACAATCAGACGTGGCTTCTATCCGCAACTGCGGGAGACGGCTATGCGCGAAAAAAGCTTTTTTTCGGCGTATGTCGCAACATACCTTGAGCGGGATTTGCCGTCACTTTTAGATGTCCGGAATCTATCAGTTTTTCAGGATTTCCTGTTTTTGCTTGCTTCGCGGATTGGACAGCTTGTCAATGCGAATGCCATGAGTTCAGATTTGGGCGTGTCGGCTCCGACTATCCGTGCGTGGATATCTGCGCTTGAGGAGAGCAATCTTGTATTTCTTTTGCGAGGTTGGTCAAGAAATGCCGTGAATCAGGTAGTCAAAACCCCTAAGGTTTATTTTACGGACACAGGATTAGCCTGCTGGTTAGCTAAACTGACTGATAACGATCGTGTAGAGGGCGGACCACTGCGCGGTGGCTTATTTGAAAATTTTGTGATTGTAGATCTGCTTAAGAGGGCGTTGAACCGTGCTTCATCGGATAGATTTTGGTTTTACCGAGATTCAAAGGGGCGTGAGGTTGATCTTGTGATTGAGCGTGATGGAAGGCTGATTCCAGTCGAAATAAAATCATCGGCAACATTCTCCACTGATTTTGTGTCCGGAATCCGCCATTTCAGGTCTATATATCCTGAAGTGTCAGAGCCTGGTTTTGTCTTGTATAATGGGACTGCGGATGTGGATGCGGTGTATGATAATGTCCGTATTGTCAATCCTGTAAACCAATGTCCATTTTTTTAGTGCAGTGCTTGTTTAGGGGGCGATTTGAGGGGTATCTTTCTTACGGCAGAATCTGCACCATCGGCGGTAAGATTCCGGGTCGGATTATCGGTGTTTGTGCTTGTTTGGTTGAGAATTTCTCCGAAGTGAATTCTCATTTTGGGTGGCAGTAGGTCGGACGCATGGAATGCGCCCGGACAAGACATTGGGGGCGGCGGCAGATTGTGGGGTGCGATGCGCCGAACAGGATTATGTGGCAGGCGGCAAGAAAGCGGTATGCACCTTCCTCCACTCCCAAGGTGATGGCATCACCGCCACCTTCCGTAAATAGCGTGGCGGTTGAAATCTACAGCGATATACAATGTTGAGGTGCTTTTTGAGAATAGAGGTGAAGTGGAAAAGGCCAAGATCGCCTATGAAACGGCGAGTAAATTACGGGGTTTTTAAGTGCCCTGACGCCATGAGACGGAAAAGGGTGTTTTCTTTCACTAACATTTCGTTCGAAAAACCCCGAAAAACAAGGGGTTTTTTGGCATCCAAAAAAACATGAAAAAAATATTAAAAAAGCGCTTGCATTAAAAACCCGCTTTTGATATCTTATTCACCCGTTGCGCCACTTAGGGCGACGCCCGACGGAGCGCGACGATTGATCTTTGAGAAGTGAATGGTGCTAAAGAACGCGATCCCGCGATTCCTTTAAGAGGAATCTTCGGAAGGGACGCGGAACACAATGAACAGATATGCTTGTTGTGATGCCCGAAACCCCGTGAGGGGTTTCAACAATTTGAACAAATTCTTTTTCTGAGAGTTTGATTCTGGCTCAGAACGAACGCTGGTAGCGTGGATTA
>JAGBXG010000390.1 GCA_017629415.1 Pseudomonadota bacterium
CTGCCTCGGGTTCAAATCCCGACACTCCGACCAAAACAAGAGGGCTACATCAGTAGCCCTCTTGTTTTTTGTATCGGGATTCGAAAGATAAAATGCAACGCGGACGAGCGTTGCCGGCGAAGGCTAGACCGAGCCGAACATTTATTTTCGCTGAATGCGAAAATGCAAACGAATCCCGACACTCCGACCATAGAAGAAGGAATTCGTATAGACGGGTTCCTTCATTTTTAGTTTTAAGCACGGCGATTAAAACATTGACAACGGTGAAAAAAATTGCTACTCTAATCTTATATTTTTAAAGGGAGTGATCGTGTGTCCAAAAGTGTCCAGGATGTTATTAAAATGATTCAGGATAACGACATAAAAATGGTTGATTTCAAAATGGTGGATATCGCAGGCCAATATCGCCATGTGACTATTTTGGCTGAAAATTTCACTGAGGATACCATGAAATACGGTGTTGGCTTTGACGCCTCCAACTATGGCTATGCAGTGGTTGAAAAAAGCGACATGGTCTTTATTCCGGATCCCGACACCGCAATGATCGATCCGTTTTGTGATATTCCAACCCTGACCATGACCGGTAACGCAATGATCATTGATTCACCGGAAAATCGTCCTCTGGCGCAGTACCCGCGTAATATTGTACTGGCTGCCGAACAATATATGAAGGACAGCGGTATCGCCGATACGATGCTGATTTTGCCGGAGTTTGAATTCTACCTGTTTGACAATGTGGGCTGGGAGATTCAACCCAACTGTATCGCAGCAACCGTAGACGCCAATCAATCCTATTGGAACAGCGCAACAGAGGGAATGGGCTGTGTTGTCCCTAAGCAAAAGAATTACCATATTGCCAAGCCCTTTGATCAGACCTATGAATGCCGCAGCGAAATGTGCCTACTGATGAAGCAGGCCGGTATTGAGATCAATTATCACCATCCGGAGGTAGCAGCTTCCGGTCAGTTTGAGATCGAGCCGCAATTGGGTCAAATGTCCAAAATGGCTGATGCAACCATGCTGATCAAATATATCATTCATAATACAGCGCTGAAGTATGGCAAATCTGCCACATTTATGCCCAAGCCTATCCATGGCGAGGCGGGCAGTGGAATGCACGTCCACATGCTGCTTTTAAAGGACGGTCAGCCTGTATTCTCCGATGATAACGGTTATGCCAATCTAAGCAAAACTGCCCACTACTTTATGGGTGGCTTGCTGAAACATATCAGTTCCTTGTGCGCGCTGACAAACCCCAGCACGAACTCATTCAAGCGCCTGGTTCCCGGTTTTGAAGCTCCTGTAACTGTAGGTTATGCAACCTCGAACCGAAGCGCCGTTATTCGTATCCCCGCCTACGCAAAAAGCCCAGAAAAACGTCGGTTTGAACTTCGGAATCCCGATGCCACCTGTAACCCCTATTTCTGCTATGCCGCCATTCTGATGGCAGGTCTCGACGGCGTTAAAAACAAGATCGATCCTCACGAAAACGGCTGGGGCCCGTACGATATGAACTTGTACAATCTGCCCGCTGATGAAAAAGCAAAGCTGAAGGGATTGCCTACATCCTTGGATGCAGC
>JAGBXG010000391.1 GCA_017629415.1 Pseudomonadota bacterium
GCCTACCCCCGATGCGTGGCTTCGCCCCGCAACGCCCCAGTCCGATTCCGTTCTTTCCCCTCAATAAGGAATTTGCATGCCCGATTACGTAGTAGAAGCCGATCATTTTGCGGTCGGTTATGGCGAACGCACGATATTGCACGACGTGACAACGAAGATTGCACGCGGCAGTGTGACATGTATCTGCGGCGGCTCGGGGTGCGGCAAATCGACTTTTTTACGCTCAACAATTGGGTTGGTACCGCATAAAGGCGGTTCTGTCCGCGTGCTTGGGGAAGATGTCAATGCACTGGAAGGGGAAGCCCGCTCGGCTTTTTTGAGCCGCGTCGGATTTATGTATCAAAATGGCGGTCTGATTAATTCCCTGACCGTTCTCGATAATCTCAAAATACCTTTGATGGCGCATACCAGGCTCAGCGACACCGTGATAGAAGAACTTGTGTATCATAAGCTGGCACAGGTTCAGCTGACCCATGCCGTGCATCTGCTGCCCGGTGAACTGAGCGGCGGCATGCTCAAACGCGCGGGATTTGCCCGTGCCATGGTGCTTGAACCCGAACTGGTGCTCAGCGATGAACCTTCGGCCGGTCTCGATCCCGTGACTGCGGCCGATCTCGATGCTTTGATGGTGCGTCTGAAAGAAGAACTCGGCATGACCTTGATTGTCGTGACCCACGATCTCGACAGTATTCGACGTATTGCCGATCGCATCGTGATGCTCGACAAAGGCTATGTCATCTTTGACGGCCCCTTACAAGATGCCCTGAAAAGTGATATCCCTCTTGTGAAAAATTTCTTTGCCCGAGCCTCAAATGAAGGACATCCGGGCGTCCAAAGCCTTTGGCAGAGGTATGGTCAATAATTATGGCAGCTACGCGCGCGCAAAAAATACGGCTGAGCGTCTTTATGCTCGTTTCGTCATTTATCGTTCTGGCGACATTGTTTTATCTGGTCGGTTCCAGCATGGTTCAAATTCGCGACGAATATCTCGTCATCCTTGATGGCAGCTCCGGCGGACTCGAAACAGGCAGTCAGGTGCGTTTTAATGACATTTTGGTGGGACGCGTCGAATCCGTTAAACTTGCCCCTGATGATCCCAGCAAAGTTCATGTTCGAATCAGCTTAGAACATGGCACACCCGTCACCGAAGATACCATCGCAACCCCCCAAATGGCCGGCATCACCGGATCCAAACGCCTGTCCATGCACGGCGGCACCAAAACTTCCAAACTGCTCAAACCCGGTGATACGATTGCTTCGGCCAATGATGATTTGAGCATGATGATGACAAAAGTCGTCAATATTGCCGATAAACTGGAAGATTTGGTCGATAACCTCGTCGAAGTGACCAATACTAAGAATTTGGATAACATTTCAAATGTCATCGCCGAAGTCGACAGCATTACCAAAAATGTCAACCGCATCATTACGACAAATGAAGCCAATATTAATGGCATTGTCGGCGATGCGCGGCAGCTCATCACAAAACTGGATACCAGCATGGCCAAAGTAGACAGCACTTTGTCATCTTTGGAACGCACCGTTAATACGGTCGGCAGTCCCACAAATGTCAAAAAAATCGGTACCATTCTCGATTCTGTCAATGCCTTGGCTGCCAATGCCACTGCACGCACAAGCGACGAAGAGCTTGGACAAACCATTCAGTCCGTCAACAGAC
>JAGBXG010000392.1 GCA_017629415.1 Pseudomonadota bacterium
AGCCCCAAAGAACTTTGGGTATGCCGTGGGGGCACCGGCGTTGCAGGAGAACGGCAAATATCCATGCTCCCCTGCGCAACACCTGGTTTTCTATGCCCCAAAACCTATATCATGTTATGATGGCATGCGATGAGTGTTGTCTAACATCGTTAGATACCTACATTCCCTCTGCAGATATGCTTTTTTCTCAGATTTGACAAAACGATGATGAAAAAATTAATTTTACTCATACTTTGTTTGTTTTTTACGGCATCTCTTTCCGGATGTTATGTACAATCGACCCTAATGAACCGTAATGCTGCAATTGAAGCAGCCAATATCCTGGTGACATGCCAAACCGAAGATGAAGTTGAAACAGTACTTCAAGAACATATTTACGGCATGATACGCACTGAAGATTTATATATCATTCTAGCATCTGCGCCATACCATTTAGCCCCGTATATTGCCACTCAGCTGACACCTTATGTCATCGATAATCACAATATTCCTCTCTTGTATGAATACTTTATCGATTCTGTGAAATCAGCGGGACTGCAAAAAGCCGAAGCTGCAAAAGAGATGCACATCACTCCATACTTAGGCCACATGCGTGTTGCTTATAACAAACAACCCCTGAACGTTGATGTGCTTTACAGTTATGTACAAGATGTCCTCAAAAATGCCCCGGTTGTATCTGCCCCACCCCAAGAAGAAACCCAAAACGTGCCTGCTGTAGAAGACATGAGTCAGAATCCGCAGGAACCTGACGTTCAAAACATGAATGGACAAGAATATCTGAGCAATATGCCAGATTCATCTGCTGACACATCGAGTTTAGAACAAAACCCTGATTCCTCCGCTACAGCTTCAGATAGCTCACCAACAACTTCCGAAATGCAAACAACCGAAGACAAAGCTGAAACAAGCCCCGCACAGACAGAACAGAAACCACAAAATCATATTAAATCTCACCAACAGAAAACATTTATGGATAGTTTATAATATATATGGCTATGAAAACATACTCTCGCAATCAGCTTATATCTTATATTCCCCAATATCAGACAGCACTGCTCAGAATAGGCGCTGCTTTGGCACTGTTTCTATGTTTTTTCGTCCCCATGCGAGATGCAGAAGCAGGCATATCGGAACAAACTTTAAAAATCGGCGGCGTTGTATCCTCAGAAAACATGCGAGCCCTTCAAATCGGATATTCAGCCCTTTATCGTTGGGAACAGTTCGCCTTCGGGTTTGACAGCAATTTCGATGTCTGGAATCAACATGACGATTGGAATGAGCATGGCGAAAATGAATTCATACGCTTCGGTGCTGCCCTCATCACCCGGTATCATATCGGCATGGATCCCACCAATTTTACCGTCTTTGTCGGTCCGGGTGTACAATTCAGCAATGCCATCACCATTGCCTTTCTGCTCCGAACAGGCGTTGAACTCACCTTCAGAATGTCCAACTTTGAATTGGGCGGCTATGTCGGATATGATTTGGCTACCGATGGCGATCTCAATATCCACTATGGCAATTTCGGTCTCATTTTCCGCTTTGCTACACCCAAAATTTAAGTTTTACGGGGATGTTCAAATGGCATCCCCATTCTGTTTGCATATATATACAATATGCGTCAGTTTGGTCCCGCATAACAGGCATAATAAGAACCGTCAGATTTGACCACCACAAGGATATTGTCATCCCGATAAGCTTCAGATTCTATTTTGTTATCATCTCCGGCTGATGTGCTGTAAAGTTGCGAGGCATCGAGATAACTCGTCAATCGATTCACCACAGATGCCGCAGGAATGGTTGTACCAGCAAAACTCTTGCGACCGCTCGAAATAAAAGCTGCACGCTCGTTTTTGGCAATATTGCTCCATACCGCATCTAAAAATGAAGTCGTCGTCGAAGTCGTCGAACCGTGATGACAAACTTTGAGGAAATGAGATGTCACGCGCTTGGGCGATGCCTTGACAGCATTGGCTTCCTGCTCGGCTTCAGCATCCCCGGTAAAAAGGAATGAACGCCCAGCATAATTGAGCTGAAAGATCAATGATGCCCGATTTTCATTCTGATCTTTGCCGCTGGCATTCGTCAGCTTTTGACTGCTCGTGATGTAATAAGCCGAAATCTCTGAACCAAAGAATTTCTTCGGCATCTGTGCTGTCGTCTTAAATTTAGCTTCTGCCGGCATATAAATATTATCTGCTTCTAACATGCCTTCGACTTTTTCAATCCAATTCAAATAACCGGAAGGCACATCTTCAGTCGTATGAAGAGCCATGGGATCGATATAATTTTTCATCCCATAATGATTAAAAATATGAGGCAGACCGCCGTAATGGTCTGAATGCGGATGCGTCAAAAAAACAGCATCAAATTTCGATCCAGGCTTAAATCCATGAAACGTCAAATAATCCCTGACAATCGGACCTGCACTCGTGGCACCGAAAGCACCACCTTCACCGCCATCAATTAATACATTTTGACCTGTCGGAGTCTGAATCCAAATGGCATCCCCTTGACCGACATCGATCACATGGACACGCAGGGTGTCACTTCCAGGATTCAGCTGTGCCGCTGTACAATATTGACCGCTTTGAACACTGATAATAGAATCGCCTGTTTCTTCAGGAACAACACGGCAATATCGCCCCTCAATACCACCCGGCTGACAATAAAATTCATCTTCTTCCAGTTTTTCAGCATTGTCCATGACACAACGTTTCGCTTCTGTTTCCGAAGCTGATATCAAACCGGCAGGACAATTCAGTCCATCTGCCGCATCTGCTGTTCCGGCTGGCGGTGTCACAGGGTCTTCAGTTTCCGTCTCTGGCACATAACATTGCCCTGACTTGCAACGATAGCCCTTTCCGCAGGATTCCGTTTTGTATTGCCAGTTTTCACAGAATTTCAAGGCATAACCATTGACGCATTTGGGCGCTTCATCATTATCACAGGCCTTGTCAATACATGTGTGCGTTGTCGTGTCGCAATATTGTGAAGTGGTACACTGACAACCAGGATCCGGTTCTTCGACAGGCAACGGTTTGCAAGTTTTACCCACCGCATCGCAAATCTCATCCTCATCACAAATGCGTGAAACGACATCGCCACCCTCACAGGTCATCAACGTTTTGCCATAACAATGCACTTCATAATCGGCTTCAGAACAGCCACCAGGCTCATCTTCCACCACCACAGGCTTGCACGACACAGACACCGCATCGCAATATTCCCCATTACTGCATGGCGTCATCGTATAATCCCCATTTACACACGTCTTGACGATATCCCCATCGCAAAATCGCTCACCGGCCTGACATACAGCCGGCTTTTCTCCCGGTTCGTCCTCCTCATTCGGTTCATCGCCCGAAAATATCGGATCGCATTGCATCGTCTCGACATTGCAAAAATGCATTTCAGGACAGTTTCGCCACTCATACTCCCCATTATCATTGCAAATATAAATATACTCATAAGTATCAGATAAACACAATTGACTGCCGGGATAACAGGGTTCCTTCAGCAAACCATCACTTTCTGAACCGTTCTGACAACCGGAAAAAAATGCAAAAACAGCAATCACAATAAAAGGCAGAGATTTTTTCATCATGTGTTCAGCAATTATCCTTAATATTTTCATCCTGTCTGTATATCGATAACCTTTATCGACAACTTTCCCCGTCTATGTCGGCCTGACGGCCTCCATACGCCGGGGGGCTCCGCTATGCCGCAAACGGCATACGCGTCGCCATTCCTCATAGCACAACCGCAGGTCTGGGGATAATCGCTTTTATTGCAAGATGAAAATATGGTAAGAATAAAAAGGATTTTTACGGAATTTTTCACCGTATGACAAAGGATTTGGAGGCGATATGGCACAAGGAAAAATGCCGGAACCACCTGAATACCCCCTCGATTATGCCGTCTCTTGCGAAATTGCACTGACCCCAGAACAGCAGCGCATCGTCAAAGAACAAACCGGTCGTGACATGACCGAACTGATTTTGGAAGATGAACGCGGGCTTGTCACCAAACGCATGACACAATCATCTCCCGATGATTTTACCATTTTGGCCATACGACAAGCCGAAGCCTTGAACGAATACGACGAAGATTATCACGAATATCTCGAAAAATTGGCACTCTGGCAAGCCGGCGGTGAACCCGATCCCCTCGACGACCTCGAAGAAACCTTATCTATTGCCGCCATGCAAGAAGCTGAACGCCTCAAACTCTTCTATATGAAAGAAGCCGAAGAATGCCAAAATGCCCGAGAAATCGCCAAACTCGTCTGGGGCAAAAAATCTTAAAATAACAATCCCCCCTTGAAAACCACCATAGATTTGACGTTTTTTGTAAGTTTGCCAGGAACTGATAACTCGCGTTTTTTGTAAAAATTGAGGTCGCCTTACACCTAAAGGGCAACAGTCAAGTCAAACAAAGTTAAAAGAAGTTGCGCCAAATGGCGATCCCAAAGGAGATAAAATATGGCAAAATTGCTCGACACATCCGCCATTGAAAACGAACAAAAGGCGCTTCAGCTTTTATGCGATGAAATGCAGCAAGCTAAAGACGACGAAACCCGGGACGCATTAGCTGAACAAATCAAAATTCTGGCTGAAAATCTCGAAAAAATGTGCGCCGATCTTCAGGCTGAAGCCGACAAACTGACGCCGCCTGATAACGAAGATATCAATATGAAAGCCGTTGTCGAAGTTGTCTTAACACCGGAACAACGCAAACGCGTCCTCGAAACCACTGGCATCGATGTCCCCAGTGTCCGGATTTCAGACCCCAATGCAACGCTGACCAGAAATATGAAATTTATTCAGCCCGATTTCATTGAAGAATGCGCCATCGAACAGGCCGAACACTTCAAACGCATGGTCGCCGATTACGAAGATGCATAAACAGATCTGAATCACGCCTTCACGGGGCGTTGCGGGGCGAAGCCACGCATGGGGGGTAGGCGCGTATGTTTGACAGGCGGTATCAAGCCGCCTGTCAAACATAGCGACGCAGGGGGGGCTTGCCCCCCTGCGCAGGGGGGCTTGCCCCCCCTCCACATATCCCCTCCCCAAATCTTTTGAATCGCATTCGCAAAAAGGAAACAACATGGATATTCAAGAAAGACAATATCAAAGCTGGGATTTGCAGGAAAAAGACGTCGATAAGCTCAAAACTTTGCTCGATCATGCCGGCAAATATGATGCGCTTGAAATGAAAGCCGCTCTGGCCAACGGTTTTGAAGGCTGGTGGAACGGTACTTTTCATAACGAACAAATTATTTGTGTGACTTATATCACCAAAACCCATGCCTATCTCTTCGGACGCGACCGCGAAGCCATGATGCACCTTGGCAAATCATTGGCCAGAAGCCAGGGCAAACGTTCCGGCGGCTCCACACATACCATTTTCGGGTCTAATGATATGGTGCGAGCTTTTTGGCAAGGCTTCCAGATGACCGATAAAACGGTCATCACTGATATTCAGATTAACCTTTGCGAAATGACAAAAGTCGAATGCAAACTCAATGATGCTTATGCCGTCAGACGTGCCGTGAAAAAAGATTTGCCGCTCGTTTTTGAATTTTTGGGCGAAGCTCTGATCGATGAACTCGGCATGGATGTCCGCAAACTCAATAAAGAAGCCCACGAAAAGAATTGTCAGCAGCTCATTGCCGATGGCGTCATTCTGATCGGCACTCACCGTGGCAAACCTGCGTTCATCTGCAAAATTTCGGAATCTCCGATTGGTGTTTTCCTCGAAAATCCCCATTTTCCTGTGGCCATGCGCCGCCCCAAAGTCATGCGCGGCATTCATGCACGCATTGGCGAACTCTTGCTGCAAGAGTATGATGCCGTTTTGACCTATCTGGATACGACAGCCGAAGAAACTCAGGCTGCCCTTGAAGAAGCCGGATATCGCATCATCAACACTTCCCGTGTCATGAGATTAAGATAGTGAGCGATTTACGCCCCTTTTTGTCAGCCCTTTATGATGTGTACAGCGCCCAAAGCACCCAAAGTGCCTCCGCGCTGTACCAGCAAATCCAAGCCGCAGGCGCTGAAACCTTTGAAATCCAGTTTCAACACGGCCGTGTCTTGAACAGCAAAGCTTGGTCGGATCTCAAACTTTCCATAATGATTGCCGAAAAAAAAGGCAAATCCTGGCGCGTGGCACGTGAAACAGCCCAAGATTTAACCGCCCTTTTGGAGTGGAAAAAAACGCATCAGCGTCTCGTGCAATCGGCCCAAACGGAAACCGATCCTCGGCCTGCGTTTGTGCATAACCCTAAATTGGAGGTTCTGCCCCCAAATTTGCTCAAATACGATGCGCAAGTCGCCTCTGAACTCCCGGCACTCGTCTTTCACAGGGCTTTTCAAACTTTTCAGCCCATTTTAAAACGCAAGTTCGTTATGGACGCCGTCTGCGCTTGGCATCATGGCGGCCGTTCGTGGCAAAATACAGCTTTGCCCTTTGCCTGGTGTGACAATCATGGCTTTTGTTTTTTACCGCAAACGCGTATCGACGAAACCATTGCCATATATGCTCCGGAAACCCCTCAAAAACGCAGAGTTTTGGCATTCTCAAATGACAGGTTAGACCGCATTATTCCTACAAAACATTGGTGTGATGCACTTCAATCAGCCCTCCAACAACCGTGGATCGATTGGAATCTGCGCCATTTTGATCGCATCGTGCTCATGCCGCATGTCGTGGCTCAAATCATCGCCTGGTTCTTGAAACGCCTCACTGTGTCTCCCAAATTTGCGGCTCAAGCCGGCGCATATCTCGATAAACGCCTGGCTTTGTTCGATAATCCCGAACATCCGGCTTTTATGCTTCATGGTCTGATTCCTGCCAATGGTGCCGCACTCAAGCCTAGCCTTATTCTCGCCGAGGGAAAGGTCGACAAAAGATTTACAAAAACTTCTGTCCCCGAGATTTATTGTCCTGTACTGTGTTCCGCGCAATCGGAAAAAACACCCCAAAACCTGGAAAGAAAAGACGACAATTATCCCACGCAAACACCTGCACAGCCTCAAATAGATACCGATGAACTCGATATGCCTGCCTTCATGCCCGAAATGATATCTGCGCATTTGGCTGGAAATTCTCTGTGTATCGAACACGCTCGAATTTTAGAGGCTGACACCGATCGTCCCAGGCTTTATCTGCCGACAGGTGCCATCCTTTGCCGAGATGGACAATGTTTAGGCCATGTCGTGCCGCCATCACAGCCTTTAGATATGCTCAGTATGTTAAAAAATGCCATGCCCTGCACACAAACCCTCAGAATAGGCGGCATTGCCTGCTGCGGAGTCGCACATGAACCGACGTGATTTTATCAAACTCGTGACCGCTGGTACGGCTTGTCTTACGCCTGCTGCTGCTTGGGCAAAGATTCCGGCAGAATACGTGCAACAAATACAGCAAACGGTCAGCAATGCCATGACCCAAGCCGCTGAATTCGACTTGGTTTCAGATGAAGATATCGAATGGACAGACGGCTTTTCAGACGGCAGAACTTGTACTTTTGGGGATCTGACATAAATCAGAATGGAACACAGGGATACTGGTCACCCCCAAAACATCAGCCATCAGTACCCGGCTCACCCAAGAAAAACGCCTATCATTGCAGGATTCCAAAGGAGCTTAGCTCCTTTGGCAGGATTCCAAAGGGCAGCGCCTTTTGCTGGGGGCCGGGGCAAAGCACCTTTTTGCTCGACAGAATGGCGTGCTTTCTTCGTCAGCTGCGTCATTCCAGTCGGTCACGTGCGCCAGCACGCTCCCTCCTTTCATGCCTTGCTTTCTCGAAATCACATCCATTCTGCGGCAAAAAACAGTAAAAAAGACGAATGGTTCAACCCAAGAAAAACGCCTATCATTGCAGGAATCCAAATGAGCTTAGCTCCTTTGGCGGGATTCCAAAGGGCAGCGCCCTTTGGTGGGTCCGGGGCAAAGCCCCCCAAATATCTTAAATAAAAGGTTTTCGCATGCATACATTTCAACAACGTCTGAAGTCACTTGGGGCTGTTTGTGAACAGCCTTTGCCCGATAAATTCCGTCATATTGTAGACGACACGCGAGAAATCTGTCCGGGCGATTTATTCGTACTCCGTCAGGGAGCCAAACCTTTGACGCACGAGCAAGTCATCAGTTTTACGCAGAAAGCCCAGGATGCCGGCGCAGCGGCAATCATTGCAGATCCGATACACAAACTTGAGCTGTCTATCCCGGTGATTGCGTTGTCCGAACCGCATCGAAAGCTTCAGGACCTTGCCGAAGCCTTTTATGGACATCCGTCACACGAGCTGAAGGTTATCGCAGTCACGGGAACGAACGGAAAAACAACGACGACGTATCTGATTGAAGCATTAGCTCAGGCCATGGGACTCAAAGTCGGCGTGTTAGGGACTATCTCACACCGTTATCCTGGATATGAAGAAGCTTCGGCCAATACAACACCGGGCACGCTTAAACTTTATCGTCTCATGCGCGGCATGGTCGAAGCCGGCTGCGACCTCGTGGCCATGGAAGTATCCAGTCACGGCATCATGCAAGGACGTATTGACGGCGTTGCTTTCGATGCAGCCATTTGGAACAATCTCGGCACCGATCATCTCGATTTCCACATTACGCGCCAGGCCTACGGCGAAGCCAAACACCGCCTTTTCAGTCATTATTTGGCGCAAAGCTTCGCCATTGGCAAAACACCTGTGGCCATTCCCAATGCCGATGATCCCGAAGTTATGTCGTTTATCCAATCTGCAAATTCGCAAAATTGGGGCGGAAAAATCGCATCTTTTTCCTTAAAAAACACCTCCAGTCTTCAGATTCAAACTGCCCAATGGCAAAAAAATGCCTGGGAAATCAACGCATTAGACAACAACTCATCATACCAGACGGCTCTCCCTCTTGTGGGCATCTATAATGTCGCCAATGCGGCTGGCGCACTGACTGCCATGCGCGAAATTGGTTTCAAAATGGACAATATGGCTAAATCTTTACCAAAAATCGCCCAAATTCCCGGAAGAATGGAGTGCGTTTGCACCAATCCAACCGTCATTGTCGACTTTGCACATACGCCCGAAGCACTCGAAAATGCGATTTTAGCAGCTCGCGAATGTGTGCCCAATGGCGGCAAACTTTGGGTTATCTTTGGCGCAGGCGGCGATCGTGACCCGTCCAAACGCCCCATTATGGGCCGCATTGCCGCTCAATATGCCGATAATATCGTTGTCACCAGCGATAATCCGCGCACCGAAGACCCGCAAAAAATCATTCAAGACATCCTCGAAGGCATCCCCAAAAACTGCGAATTTGAAACCAATATCGACCGAAAATCTGCTATCGAAAATGCCGTCAAAGCCGCTCAAATCAACGATGTCGTGCTCATCGCAGGTAAAGGCCATGAGGACTATCAAATCCTTGGCACAACGAAAATCCACTTCGACGATCGCGAAATCGCCAGAAACGCGAATATTCAATAATTCCTATATGTTTCCTTTATGTCCGGCTATCTCGGCTACGCCTCGATACGCCGGCCTCCGCGCGGCTATTGCTTTGCAATACGCCGCGCTTTTTTATCCTGTTCACACCAAAATCTGCACCAATTTAAACTTGGCACAGCCCTTGCGTTATTTAGGTTCGTGCACACAACGGCGAAACACTTCGCCCTAAAACGCTTCGGTTCAATGATTGGGTAAAATAAACAGCTCAAGGAGACAAAACATGAAAAAATGGATGTATATCGGCTTAATGGCAATGTTCGCGCTCAATATCACCAGCTGCTGGTATAGTAGTGACTGCTGGGATGAGTATGAGTATGATGATGATGATTGGGACATCACAGATTGTTTCTATGACAAATACAATCGTTATGCCTGTGATGATGCCTGCATCTACAATAACGACAAAGACTCCTGGGATTGCCCCCCAGCCTATTGGTACGATGTCTCTGAATACTTTTTTGACAATGATTGCAGCGAACTAGGATCATGCTTTGGTCTGTGCCTTGACTCAAGCTGCTATAACTACATGGATAATTGGCCTTCATGCTCATGGGCGCAAGATTCTTACGACAATGTTTCTTGCGAATCCATTTACAGTACTTGCATACCCCAAGAGTATTACTCATGCAGGTGGGAAGCTGTCTGTGATGAAGATGATTGCAAATGGTACAGCGAAACCTGTGCCCCCAACAAAGTCTGTATCAACGGACTTTGCCGTGATATGGCATGCCTCACTGATGAAGACAACGACAGCAATGACGACGGAAATGACCATAACTCCGATCATAACGGAAGTGATAACAATACCGGCAATACATGCCAGTGGAACAGCGATTGTCCCGAAAATCATGTTTGCAGCCATGGTATCTGCCATGACATCAACAGCGGCAATGAAAACAGCGGCAACGAAAACTCCGGCAATGATGACAACGTTTCAGTCGATCCCGAACCCGTGCCTGAATGTACGCAAAACAGCGACTGTGATGCTGACAGCATCTGCACAGAAGGTCGCTGTATCCCCTGCCAAACCGACGCCTGTGACACGACTCAGGAAATCGAATGCGTCTTCAGCTCACAGTGCGAAAGCGGCCTCTGTGTTGACGGTGCCTGCCTTGCCCCGGGTGCCTGCGCCATCGAGGCCAATTGCAGTGAAGGCCAAATTTGCTTAGATGGTGCCTGCATCGCACGTCCGGAATGCCTCGATGACAGCGAATGCGGCGAAGGCCGTATCTGCAACGCAGACAATAAATGCGAAGATGACGTCGAATGCCGTCAAGACAATGACTGCGGTGAAGGCCTGATTTGTATCCAAAATATGTGTGCTCAGTGTCGCTTAAACTGTGAATGTCCCAACGAAGGTGACATCTGCATGAACGGCACTTGCATCGCTGGATAAAAGATAAATCATAACAATTCATAAAATTCAGCTCAGCGCTTATGCGCTGGGCTTTTTTTATGCCATAAAAAAGCCCAATCCAACAAAGGATTGAGCTTTAACGTGCGGGTTCCAAACCTAATATTTTTAACTTATCTTGGGTTAAATTCAGACTTTTTCGCCAGCTTCTCAAAAAGTTTCTTTTCTTCTGAAGTCAGGTCTTTGGGCACACAGATTTGAATTTCCATCATAAGATCGCCGCGTCCTGATTTTTTGAAAAGCCCTTTTTCTGGCAATCTGAGTTTTTGTCCGCTTTGTACCCCAGGAGGAATCGTCAATTTAACATTACCAACAATCGTGCTGCATTCGAGCTGTGTACCAAGTGCAGCTTCCCAAGGTGTCACTTTAAGCTTCTGGATGATATCGAACTCATCGGTACGGCATTCATCGTCCACGATATTGACGCGAACACGCAAATCACCGCCATCGATGGACTGTCCTTTCAACTTAAAGATAGTTTTATCTTTGGCACCTTTCGGGATATTGACTTTCAGAGAACGCGTCTGATGATTTTGGGTAATCGTAATGGATTTGGGGGCATCATCGAGCAATTCGAGAACAGAAAGGTTTAAATCGATAACAGGAGCTTCCGCCGATGCCGATTGAGAAGCACCGGCACCACCCATGCCACCGAAACCGCCCATGCCGGGACCGCCGCCCATGCCGCCGAAACCGCCCATGCCGGGACCGCCGCCCATGCCGCCGAAACCGCCCATGCCGGGGCCGCCTCCCATGCCACCGAGTCCTCCCAAACCGCCCATCAGCAATTTAAAGAAATCGCTCATGCCATTGGCGCCACCGACATTGAAATGAATATTCTGCGCACCTTGGCCAAAATCAAAACCGCCCCATCCTGGAGGGGGTGTAAAGCTTTGTCCATGTTTCCAATTGGCGCCCAGCGCATCATATTGCGCGCGAGTTTGCGGGTCTTTTAAAACCTCGTAGGCTTCGCCAATATCTTTGAATTTTTCTTCAGCAGCTTTATCGCCTTGATTCAAATCCGGGTGATATTTGCGTGCAAGTTTTTTGTAAGATTTTTGAATATCGTCTGCCGAAGCAGAACGCTCTACTTCAAGAATTTTATAATAATCTTTGTAATCTACACTCATAACAATGCTCTCTCCCCAAATGACCATCTGGGTTACGGCTCATTGAGACACATCTCAAGACCGGTATCACACTGAAATACGAATGAACAAAAGCCCGGAGTATGTATCCAACAACTCCAGGCTCAAGTTATTCTTCCGTACAAGACTGACTCAAATCGCTTTCAAGATCAGATTCTGTCGATTCTGCATCAGCCAAGGTTTGTTGTTTTAAACGGTATGAGGCCACAATACCTTCCACAGTTTCATCCGCTGCAATCGCCTTTGGCTGTTTATGGAACATAGCAAAAAACCAAGTCACTATGACACGCCAAAACCGGAGCAGTCACGATGGATTTTTCACCACAATGACGCGTGCCACACGAGCAACATCGCCGTTTTCATAGACAAAACCGCGTCTTTCGATATGCATAATGGTATTGTTTGCCATCGCTGGATTGGGGCATGTACCAATCGCTTCGTGACGTTTGGCATCAAACGGTTTACCCATATCGTCGGCAGGCTTAATGCCCAATGTTGCCAAGCATTTATTCATCTGCTGCACCAGTGAGTGGAATCCATCATACCAAGGCCCTTCCTTTTCGGGCAAGGCATCGAGGGCACGTTCGGCATTGTCGTAAACATCAAGCCATACGGCATTTACGCGTTCGCGTTCACGACGGCGCACATCATCATATTCAAGGGCAGTACGTTTTCTTTGGTTTTCAAAATCAGCGCGCATTCTGAGATAAGCATCACGCCAATCTGTTTCATCGGCCTTTTTTTCTTCTTTAGATGCATTTGCAGCAGCAGATTCATCAGCGGCAACGGTTTCTGAAGCGACTTCAACCTTATCTTCTGACGCTGTTTCTGATGCTTCTTCTTCAAGTTCTGCATCCACCGTAACAGGAGCATCCTGAGCGGCAATTTCTTCTGCCGTCATCACTTCGGGCTCAATAACGGATGCATCCGTTTGTTCTGCACTGAGATTCTGATTTTGTTCTGTCATGTTCAATATTCCTGAATGATTGATGTCGTCATGTCAAAATCTGACATGACATGAATCTATAACGGCCCCGAAACATTTCAAGACCCAAACTTTAACAAGGTTGTACACCACAAGCCAAAAGGCAAGCAGTCTATTTCATACCGTAAGCAAATCGCTGCATAAATACGGCTGCGGCTTCATCATGGTACTTATCTGAACGCGCGAGATTAAACAGGTGATAAACGCGATCCGGCGTAAAAAACCATACTGCTTTCCCTTGCGATGACGGATTTTCTACCATAAAATCGCATTTTATCATGATATCTTGATTCACAATATGCTGCGTACATCGCGGCGATTTCACGCCAAGCGGGTCAAAAAAGCCCAAAATATGCTTATCTCGCGAGGACTTGCGCTGGTAAGGAGATTCTGGATGATTCCCGTCATAGTAGCTGACACGCACATCAAATTGACCATAAATATGATGCTGTGAAGTGTAAATATGCACTCCGGCATCATCCTTAAACAGCGGTGCGCGCGGAAATCCGGCAATAAACTGATCCTTGTCATATTTGACAAGTTTCCATGCATTCGGTTCCAATGCCTCTCGCGTGCCGTCCACTGTCAAATCGATGCTCAGATCTGTATCCAGCTGCTTGTTCTCCAAACGTTTTTTGATGGCTTCATCCAAAGTCAGAAATATGGGAACCAAATCGACTTTCCAAGTTCCCTCTTCATAGACAAAACCGATTTGATTGAGCGTTTTATCTTTTATGGTGCCTGCATAATAAAAATCCGCCATGATGTAACGTTTGCCATTATCATCAAACAGACGCATATAATCGACAGAAGCCGTCTGCAATGTCTTGTAACCAATCCATCCTTGATTAAAAGCCGTTTCATAGAGCTTGCGCGCATCTGCCTTGGCCAAAAAAGAGGGCGAAAGACGTTCTGCCATAATTTTCATCGTCGCGCGATTCACAGGCGAAATTCGGGCTTCAATCGCCTCAAACTGCTTGGGGTCAAAAACAGCCAGACGTACGCCGATAAGCATATTTTCATAATACTCAAGCGAAGACTTCGACAGCATCAAAGCTGCTTGTTCGCCACGATAACTTAAAACAGCGGATTTAAACTCGGCAAAAACCGTTCTCACCGTTTCTCTGTCTTCAGGCGATGCATCCCCGATTTCTTTGAGCTTAATCACCGGAGCTTTCATTTCAGGCACAGCAGGCGACGGCTGTGCCACAGACACTGCCGGAACCTGATTCTGCTCTGCCTCAGATACCGGCTTCTTGCCCTGGCAGCTCACAAGACAAACAAACATCAGACATAAAACAATGATTTTAGGCATAAAACAGGCGGACATCCTTCATATCAAAATTGCGAAGCGTATGACGGCGAAAGCCGGCATAGCGAAGCACATAAAGGCCGTATGACGGCGAAAGCCGGCATAGGCCACATCCCTTTAATGACGATGCACACGCATTGTCAATCAATATATGACACCACAAACCATGCAGCCTATCTTTTCATGACGATAATATATATTATTCTGCCGCTTTTCTCACCAGCGTGCGCGTCCTGACTCGCGAAGTCTCCGGCTGTGGCGATGCCGTTTTTTCTTGGGCAGATGCTTCTATAGACTTTTCATCTTTTTCTGGGTTTTGTGTTTTTTCAGATGCCTTCTTTTCAATATCTCTTTGGAAAAATGTATAATTTTCAAGCAAATTGTTATTATCCGCTACCTGATAACCTTTGCTATCATTCATGGCCTGATAAATAACAGGCGCATATTCCTGAATTTTTGTCTGATATATAGAACCGATGCAAAGCACAAAATAGATAACAAGCAAAGCTTGAACAACCGCCAATACCGTTCCTAGAATATGATTTGTTTTTTCTGCAACGGATATGCCTTTGACTAATGTTTCATGAAGAAAACGTCCCACAACATAACTTAACAGATATAAAACAGCCCCGCTGACAGATAGCAGAATGCTCCGCATATAGCGGCCGTCAAAATACATATCAAATTCTTTGGTCAGGATATTTTCAAGCATTTCTGCCATCGGCGCAGAAACAAATATCACGAGAAGGATGCCTGCAAGCGTGAATATCTGACGCACAAAACCGCGTCTGTATCCAAATACAGCCCATACCGTGATGACTGCAGCCATCAAGCCATCCAAAACCATGAATCACTCCTGTCGTTCGACGGGTTTAAGCTCAATATTGAGATCAGTGACTTTTTTCTTCAGCAGTATGCTTCGCGTCACATATCCTGACGCAGAAACAACAATTCTTGCCGGCACTGTGTCCGATGTCGTCTGTATATCACAAACCCCTTCATCACAGCGTCCTTGTGCGTTCAAAAAAACAACACGCGCATGGTTAGGCGCATATTTCAGCTTAAACTTAAACTTGCCAAGTCCTTCATTTTTAGATTTTTTGGAACGCCTTGTTTTTTTATTTTCCTCGTCTTTATCAGCCTGGTCTTGTTCCTCCAAAACCTCATCTTTCGTTCCTGACTCAGCAATATAATCAAGATCTTCCAGATGCTCCAGCGTATTTTTTTCTTGAACCCCGAACGCAACCGCATCCAGTGCCGCCGCCAGCATCGTATGCGAAGCCGATTCCACATAAATCATTTCAAATTCTTTGTAAGTGCCAACCGCTTCATGTTCGACATCTTGAACCTGAACAGGCTCCGAATCCTCGGACAATAATACCAGACTCAGAATAATCGCAAAAACCAAGACAACAACGGTTACACAGATTAATGCCAATTTCAGAACTGAAGTACTTGATGCCATGTCTCCAGGAAGACTTCGACTTCCTGTGGCATCATGGCGCGTCATCGGCACAGGCTGCATGCCAGGCATGCTGACAGCCGCATGCTGACCGGAAGGAATCGACATCGGTCCCTCCGGCACGACATTGGCCAAGGCTGCCGCAAAATCTGCCGGCAACGATACCGGCATCGTGGATGAATTTTCATCATCATAGAATTCAATGAAAGAATCCCCCTGAGAATCATCCCCCTTAAGTCTGCAACCCTCCAATGCCGGAATCAGCAAAGGATCTTCCCAATAATTCAACGCTTCAATCGCTTTTTGCGCTGTCGCAAATCTGTTTTCAGGCGTTTTCTCAAGCAGCTTAAAAACAACACCTACCAAATTGGGATATTGCTCAATTTCCGGCGGAAAACTCTTAGGCGTCATAAAAAGATGCTTGGCAACCGTCGCATGAAATGTCTCACCTTCAAACGGCGCAATACCTGTCAGCATCTCATACGCAATACAGCCCAACGAATAAAGATCTGCGCGCGGCGTAAGCGACTCATTTTTAAACTGTTCAGGCGGCATATATTTCGGCGTGCCCGCCATCTCGCCTTTTGAAATATCGACATTTCCCTCGTCTTCCTGCATGACCTTGGCAATGCCGAAATCCAACACCTTGACAAAATCTTCGCCAGATGCCGGCCGCGGACAAAGCATAATATTCGCCGGCTTTAAATCACAATGGACAAAACCATAACTGTGCGCCTCTTCCAGCGCATGTAAAACCTGAGCCAATACATTGACCGTCTGCTTGGGCGAAAGCTTCCCCTCCTTCTCAAGCACATCCTTCAAAGAACGGCCATGGACAAATTCCATGACAATATAAGGCAAGCCCTGAGTGGTTCGGCCACAACCATAAAAATGAACAATGTTCTGCGAATGAAGCTGACTCAGAATCTGACTCTCACGCTCAAAACGCTCAAGCATATCGCCAGAACACATCCCCTCCGCAGAAAGGATTTTAACGGCAACTTCACGCTGGAGATAAAGATCCATACCCCTGAAAACCAGACCACATCCCCCACGATCCACGTTCTCAGTCAGCATATAATGGTTGTCCAGAATATCGCCTGGCTTCGATGTATCCTCAACAATATTCACATGACCTACATGATTAACGTCAAGCTGTTCCAAACCACTTACTCCTATTCCCGGCTACACCTGCCGACAAATACACACTTTAATAACTACTCGCAATTGCCTCCATCTGTCAAACTTTTGACTCTCTGACTTTCCAACTCCGCCTGCATAAATAAAAAATTCACACGATTTCTTAAAACAGGGGGCAAAGCCCCCTGCGGCGCTATTTGCTGCGCAAATACGCGCCTACCCCCATGCAGGCTCCGCCCGCAACGCCCGTTGGGGCTCCGCCTCAAACCCCGTTTTCTTGGGGCTCCGCCCCAAACCCCGCCAAGGGGCTGAGCCCCATGGAACCGCAATTTTGAAGCGTTTTCGTGGATTGAACCCTTCGTCATGGCTACTGCTTTTTACCACCACACTCCTCTCCGCTGACATCACTCTCTCTGCCTTACATGTTTTCTCTGAAATGCCATAATACCGCCTTTCTAAAGTATGACATTTTTGTCATAATAATAGTTTTAATTTTCCATGATTCCATATTTCATACAAAAATTAACAATTCTCCAAAATACATCATAAGCCATTGATTTCATTGAACAATTAAAACAAAACCACATGTAAACTCAAAACTTACAATATCGTGAGATGATATAAATTTTTCATATTAAGATGAAAAAATTTGTCTTATAAAATAAATTTGTTATAGACACGCCGATTCCAGCGGTAAATACCGCTATGATATTCAACTGCCGGCGATGGATGCCGGTACCATTTCGGAGGAAATTATGATTTTTGATAAGCGTTTTGTAATGGCTACAGCCCTCGTTCTCGGTTTCGGTATGGCAGCCTGCGGCGGCGATGAAGATTGCAGCGGTAACGGCACCAAGGGTGAAGACGGTAAATGCGTCTGTAATGAAGGTTATGAAGCCAACGAAGCCGGCGATGACTGCGTTGTTAAAGAAGATAACGGCGAAGACGAAGGCGAAGGTGAAGGCGAAGGCAACGGCGAAGGCGAAGGCGAAGGCAACGGCGAAGGCGACGGCAACGGCGACGGCGAAACCATAACCTGCGGTGAAAATGAAAAACCTAGCGATGATGGTAAATCCTGCTGGTGTGCTGATGGTTATGAAAAGCAAAGCAATGTTAAAGCCTCCGAAGGTAAATGTATGCTTAAACCTGATGCATCACTGTGCGGAAATGGTGAAATCGATGAAAATGAAATCTGTGATACAGGTGCCAACCCAGATGCTTCTGACGATGTAATGGGCGATGCAACATGCGCAAGCCTCATTGGAGAATGGAAAGAAGGTGGTGCTCCTGCATGTGCGTCAAATTGCTTTGGCTATAAATATGGTACATGCGAAGAAGTTGGAACCGAAGAGAATCCTGATGATGTGAACAGCGTTGTAAGCTGTGATGCTACCGTTACCTATGATGCAGAAACTAAGGTTGCCAATGGAAAAGCCACCGTTGTAAGCAAAGACAATCTCCCCGTCAAAGGTACAGTCATTTGTGCTCAAACAAGTCAAGGTCTTGAAGCATTGGTTGCTAATGCTACATTAGCAGATGCCACAGATGGTAATCTTGAAGCAACATATGACTCATCAGCCCATACCGATGCTGGCGAATATGGTTGTGTTGTTTATGTTCAAGTTGAAGAAAGCAAAGGCGTTTTCTGCACAGCTGATGGTCTTAAAGAGTTAAATGCTGTTGCCAATATCGGCGAAATTGCTCTTGCCAATTATACAGTTGAATCTCAAGTTGCTGCTGATACCATTGCAAAATGGACATTCGCAACTGCAACAAAAGATGGCTTCAAAGATGCTGCTATAGCAGGCATTGCTCCTGACGAAGGCGCAGACAAAGATCTTAAATTGACATGGGTTCCTGTTGGAGAAAATGGCGCCTCAATTGAAATCACGCTTACAGCAGACAATTCTGGCACACAAGGTTCATTGACGGCATTCCAAGTTAAACCTGGTGCCGCTGAAAAATTGGGCAATACGCAGATTGCTGCAGAATCATCACATATTAGCATTAATGACTTGTCGGTCTATGCGATTACAAGCTTATCTATGACTGCTAGATATACAGGTAAACTTTATATTACAGAAGTCACTGATTCTGCTGAAACGCTTATTAAAACCTTCGAAGATATGACCAAAGAGTATGCTGTTAAAGAAGTTACCGGCTTCTCAGCTAACGCTTCTGCAATTAATATTTATGGCGATAATACAATTTCTGGAGCCCTCTCCATCGACGACCTCACCCTCGTTGGTACGAAATAATCATCACTGATTAATTTCACAGCCCTCAGCCTTATCGCTGGGGGCTTTTTTGTTCTTTAAATTTGTTTCAGACCACACATGATTTGTCAGCAAAAAGCAGTAGCAATCACGAATGGTTAAAACCATCCCAAAGCGGAATGGGAGACAGGGTTCCCATTTCGCCCCTACAACGTCAGTAATCAGTACCCGTCCAAACCACGAAAAACGCCTAAAATTGCAGGTTCCAAGGGGCTTAGCCCCTTGGCGAGGTTTGGGGCAGAGCCCCAAACGAACTTTGCGTATGCCATGGGGGCAAAGCCCCAGCAGACCCCACAAGAAAAATCATTTTGTCTCCAGCCATTCGATGATTTTGGCGACATTGCTGCGCATGAGATCGGCGTAAGTGATGCATTGGGGTTTATTTTCTTTTGCCGCCTGCATTTCAGATTCATTCAGGCACCCCATGCTGCCTTCTTCATGAAAATAGGGGAAACGCTCATTTTCGAATGTTTTGCCATTTTTCATGAGATTAAGTTTTTCTTTTTGATGTTCTAGTGCAGTTTTTCCTTGTTTGTCTTTGGCGTGGATATCGCCGCCAGCGGCAATGTATTGGGCTGCTGTGGTGGGAAAATCTGTTATCATGAGGATGGTTGAACCATCAGCATTGGGTTTGGTGATATCTGCACCGTATTGAATCAGCATATCAAAGACTTGGGTTTCTTTTTGGAACTGCAAATCTCCGCCGGATCGGAACAGGCTTGTGCTGAGCAGTGTTTTGCCTTGTGCATTGTAGGCGTTGATATCTGCTTTATGTTCGTTCAGGCGTTTGAGCAGGGTATCATTTTTCGTTTTTTCGCACATTTCCATGTTATGCGGATCAAAGATAGCGTCATTTTCGTGGGTTTCAGCCGGAGTATTTTCAAAGGAACAGCCGAGGGCAAGATAAATTGCAAGTGCGTATTTGGAGAAATCAGAAATATCCGTATTTTTAAGGATTTCTGCATCGGTTTGGGGCCACCCCGGAATATTGAGAACTTCCGGAACCGAATCTTTCTTATCTTCTGTGGGGATATTTGCGTTAGGAGCAACCGGAACCTCTTGATCGACTTGAGGCATTGCATCCATTTGAGCTTCAGCAGCCGGTGCATCGGAAGATTTTGTAGGTTCAGGCGTTTGTTTTGAACATCCTAAACTGAATACCGACAATAATGATGCGAAAAAAATGAGGGTTATCCATTTCTGCTGTTTCATTTCTTACTCTCTTCTGTCATGCTGTTTATGGCGGTCTTTGAGGGGATTTCCACACCGCATTTAGGAAAGGACTGAATCATGCTGATTTGGGGGCGTTGCGGGGCGAAGCCCTGCATAGGGGGTAGGCGCGTATTTGCAAAGCAAATAGCGCCGTAGGGGGCTTGCCCCCCTAAGAAGTATGCAAAGTTCTTTTGGGGCTTCGCCCCAATC